>JAUNUL010000308.1 GCA_030538175.1 Propionibacteriaceae bacterium
GGTTTCACCCATCGCACACCTCCACCCACCGGCCGCCGAACTCGATCCGGCTGCCGACGGGACTGGGCGTGGATTCACCGGGGGAGAGCGTGGTCGCTGCGCCGCCGGGGTGGGTGACCCGGACACCGTTGGATGAGTGCAGGTCCTGGATCCAGACGCCCGCCGGGTCGATGCCGATCGCCAGGTGGGTCTTCGACATCCGCATCGACGGGTCGGGCAGGGCCCGCAGTGTCACGTTCTGCAGGTCCGATGGCGTGGCCGGGGCACGCCCGAAGACGACGGTGCCGGTCAGCTCAACGCGCTGGCCGTCGTCCAGCCACAGCCACAAGGGCCGGACGTTCTGGGCGCCCTCGGCGTGGGGTGCGAAGACGGTGTGGTCCTCCACCGACCCGGCCGCTCCTGGGGTTTGGGCCGCGCCGCCGTGGGGGGCCGCCGGGGCTTGCCGGGGGGGGGGGGGCCGGGTGGGGGGCCGGCGCCGGACCACCGCGGGGCGTCGGGCTGGGGTCGGGGCATTGACGGGTTGGGCGACCTGGTCGCCGCGCCAGGGCAGGGATTCGATGAACTCGGCATTCGTGTGGCGTACGCCCACCTGGGTGATGCTGCCCGGCTGCTGGGAGCCGGACGGAGAAGGAGCCGGGGGCCGGGGTGGCGGTGCGGGTTGCTGCCGGGCGGGGGCCACCAGGAACAGGTCCAGCCAGCGATCGAATGCGGTGCGATGGTCGTCGGCACGGAAGGTGGCGAACGAGATGATCGGCTCCCCAATCCCGAGGGTGACCAGGCCCAGCGCACTCTGTGCCAGCAGCTTGCCGAGGAGACGTCCGCCGGAGCGTTCGCCGCTGGGGAGACGTACCCAACGCTGGCCCAGCAACAGACCCCCGAGCCGGGCCCCGCGGCCCAGGATGGCCCACAGGCTGAGGCCTGCCCAGCCGACGAACAGCACGACGGCCGCGATCCCCAACGGGGTCAACGTCTGCAGCAGCAGCCACTCGTTGCTGGCCCACGCCGCACCCAAGCCACCCAGTGCGCTGAGGACGGTGTCGAGGATGCGGGCACCGGCCCGGGCGCCGCGGGTGACCGGTTGGAAACCGGGCGGCAGGACCGGCCCCGATAACTGGTCGGCGGTGATCGTCATGTGCGAACCCCCTCGGTTGCCCCGCGCTGCACGCCGCGGCCCTGCCAGAACGACCGGAGGGAGCAGAACCCGACGATCCGCCGCCACCGGGGCAGGGACTGGCGGATCGCGCTGCTCATGTCATCGGCGTTGTTCCAGGCATCATCGACGTCTGCTGCCGCCGGATCCTGGGGGCCATAGACCTGGTCGTCAACCAGTCGGGCGGTCTGCAGGATGGGCAGCGCGGGATGGGCATCAGCGAGGGCCCGGGCTTCCTGGAGACGGGTGCCGTGCTTGGGCGGCCTCACACCGTGATCGATCGCAAGGTCGACGAACTCATCCCATGCACCCGTGGCTTGGTCAGCAATCCGTCCACCGGTTCGGCGCCGGTTGCGCCGTTGGCGCTTGGCCAGCGCGATCCCGAGGAACGGCGCCGCAACAGCCGCCGCGATCCCGACGACGATGCCGATGACCCGCAGCACCGCCCAGAGCGCGCTGAAATCGCGCTTGTCGTCCAGGGACCGATCCGAGGCGTTGATATCGGGCTGCTCGTCGACGTCCGCGGGAGGCGGCTGGGGCGGTGGTGGGACCTGGGGTTGAGGTTGGGGCTGGGGGCGGGGCACGTCGGTGGTTGGCACGCGATCCCGGTCGGGGGTGGGGTCGAACGTGACCCACCCGTGGGTGCCGAAGTCGACCTCGACCCAGGCGTGGGCGTCGGCACCGCGCACCGACCAGGCGCCGCCGGGGGTGACGGTGTCCGGTTCGGGATAGAAGCCGAGGACGACGCGGGCCGGATAGCCCAGATCGCGCGCCATGAGCGCCATGGCGACCGCGTACTGTTCATCGTCGCCGATCAGCTGGGGCGCATCCAGGAGCGTGGCGATCCGTTCGGTGGTGTGGCCGGCGCGGGACTTGCCGTCCTGGCCGTTGGAATAGAACCCCTCCTGCAGGCGCCCCTCCAGGCGGGTGAGCCGCTCGACGGGAGTGCCCTCGGTCCCCGCGAAGTCGGTGGCCAAGCGGCTGATCGCGTCCGGGGTCTGGGCCGCCGGCGGGAGCTGGTCGGAGGCGGGCTTGGCGTCGGCCAAGGCCTCCCGGGCGGCCGGCGTGACGACGTCTGCGGTCACCTGGTACTGATCGCCGGCGGCGATGCCCGCGGTCGTGAGCGTGGTCGACGTGCTCTGGCTGTGATACAAGGTGTCGCTGTGCACCGATGCCGTGGCGTCGTCGGGGAATGTCACGCTGCGCCACTCGCCGACGCCGGGGAGCCAGATGCCGGCGTACTCCCCGACCTCGATATTCAACGTCACCCGCTGGCCCACGGGGTCGCCCGCCATCCGACCGCCGGAGCGCACAAACGAGGCCGAGTCGCGGGCGACGTTGTAGACGATGCCGTCGAACGTGTCGAGGGTCGCCAGCCGCAGGCGGGCATTCTCCGGGAGGCCGGTCACCGTGAACAGGGATTCCTCGGCCAAATCGACCTGCCAGTACCGGTAGTTGGTCAGGGGGCTGGCGTAGTCGCGGAGGTCGAGCGGCGGCTCCACGCTGGTGCGCAGCACGTGCCGGTCACCGCCGGGGATGAGGGGTCCCGCCCACGCGCCCACCGCCGCGACAAGGCCGAGCGCGACCAAGGCAGCCAGCAGGCCGGGCAGCAGGCGCGCCCGGTGACCGCTCGCCGTGACCAGGGTCGCGGGACCGTCCGCCTCCGTGCGCTGACGGACCCACGCGGCGTACGCGACGGCGGCGATGAGGAACCCCGCAGCCAGCAGGCCGGGCCAGAACGCGCTCGTCATCCCGAACGCGATGGCGATCACCAGCAGGAGCAGCGGCGGGATCAGCGCGAGCAGCGGACGCCGGGTGCGCAGCGCGAGCGTGACGGCGAGCAGGCCGCAGATGAGGCCGGAGAGGTACGGGACCACGGCCGGCCCGGTCAGCGAGTCGACCGGGGTGGTGACGGTCAGCAGGTCCCGCCAGGACTGGAAGGTCAGCAGCGCGAGCCGCTGGAGCGAGTCGAGGGTCGGGATGATGCGCGCGATCGCGGTCGTCGGCAGGGCGAGGGCGGCGCCGAAGATGAGGTACGCCAGCAGTCCCGCGGCCGCCGTGAGCGCTGCCCCCATCCGGAAGCGGGTGGCGAGGGCCCCGACCGCGACCCCGAGCAGCACCCCGCCGCCGGCGGCGATCCAGCCCGGTGGCCCGTTGAAGACCGGCCCGAATGCCACCACGCCGGGCACGTGCAGGGCGATCAACAGGAGCACGGTGACGGCTGTGGTCAGGACGTTGCGGGTGGGGGCGCCGGTGCTGGGCGCGGCGACGTTGGTGCTCATCGGATCGTCCTCAGGCCGAGTGGCAGATCAGCCAGGCTCGGCACGTCCAGGATGGTCAGGCCGCCGACCGAGCGGCGGGCGGGAGTGAGGGAGGGGCCGCAGCGCAGCGCGAACGAGGACATGCGCGGGGGGATCATCACGTGTGCTGCGCGGAGGTCGCTCGGTGTGGTCAGGGGACCGGCGACCAGGACCG
>JAUNUL010000309.1 GCA_030538175.1 Propionibacteriaceae bacterium
TGGAGGTCCGCCCATCGAGGACGGTCGTCCCGCAGGCAGGACACCTCCTCGGTGATGCCGGCGCGGTCGGTGGCCGCGTAGAACGGGGGCCCGCCCATGGTCACGACCGGGTCGTAGCGGGTGCCGATCCGCCACCGCAGCTGTCGCCGGTAGAAACCCTCGGTCTCCGCGACATCGAAAGTGCGGAACCCCACCCAGGCCGGGGTTCCCGGGCCGTCGTCCCAGCAGGCGCCGGGCACTGCTCCGGGCTGCCACAACCCGACGACCCCCTGCACCGCGATGACGGCCTTCACTCCCAGCGCACCCACCTGCGTCGGTGCCACCACCAGCTGGTCCTCGTCGTCGAGCACCCGGTCCAGTGTCCGCGTCAGATCCCTGACCTTGAGGTAGGGCAGCCAGCCTTCCTCACGCCCGTTCGCCGGCAGGAGACCCCCGACCGGCCGTCCGGCGCTGGTGACCAGCCGGTAACCCTCCCGCCCGTCGACGTCGGCGAACTCCCAGCCGAACAGGGGCCCATAAAACGTCTCGGCGGCTGCCGGATCCGGGGAGGCGAGTTCCATCCAACAGGGGTCGCCGACATGGTGCGTGGTGGTCATGGGCTCACGGTAACCGTCGACCCCGACACGGCCGTCGGGCCTGTCGAACACGCAGCTCAACAGCAGAAAGGCGACCACCCGGAGGTGGTCGCCTGTTGTGCGCCCGGAGGGATTCGAACCCCCAACCTTCTGATCCGTAGTCAGATGGGAACGGGGGTTAACCTGCGCGCGAAGTTGGGGTGTTCCATCTCTGTGCCATCCCAGCAGAGGCGATCCGACTTTCAGGTGCCCTCGGAGACGGCCGCGATGAGGTCCTTCCACGGCTCCGAGTCCGGTGGCGAGGGTGGTGGCGATGTGCGCGGCCCGTTGATCCACTCCACTGCGTCAGCGATCCACTCGATGGCGGCGGCCAGGGCTCGGCGGAGCGCGAGGGAATGCCGCTGGTGCCAGTGGAGCTCACGACGGGTCTCCTCCAGGCGTGCCTCAAGCTTGTCGGTCCGCTCCTCGAGCTGTTCGACACGGGCGGCGTACCCTTCGACGAGGGTCTTGACGCTGGCGGTAGAGCTTTCTGACCGCTTGCCCGCCCACCCGATGAGACCCACAAGGACACCAGCCGCGGTAGAGATGAGGGCGATGAGAACCTCATTGGACACGGGCACCCTCCTCACGGCCCATCGTGAACGCTGTCGCGAGGCCGAAGCAGACCATCAGGGCGTAGTTTTTCGCGCTGACCCATCCACGACCCCCAGCCCCAAGAAAGGCTTCGACCCATAACACAAGCAGTGCTGTGACGATGCTCATCCCCAGGATGCGGAACCAGCGTGCGATTTGATGATGACGGGGCGGCATCTGCGGGGGGATGACTGCACCGAGGATCAGCAGGAGCGCCGCTATTGCCCACGCCGCCCACAGCGGAAGCGGGAGAATTGAGGCAGGAGCCTCAAGCTGCTGAGGAGCCGCGTCGACGTACGCGAGCGCGGTCAGCGCGGACCACACTGCCCACGTCAGGGCCAGCCATCTGGGTGCAGTGTGGGCGACAAACTGGCGAAGGCGCTCCAGCGGTCGAGACCATGCGGGCGGGCGATGCTGGGTCGGCATGGTGGATTACTCCTCGAACGGGTGCAGCGTCGAGAACACCGGCTCCGGGGCAGCAGCCGCCTCCAGGCGCGGGCCCATCGACGGGGTGATCGCCGCCTTCGTCAGCGCCGTGGCCACGACCCCCGCGACCGTGCCGACACCGCCGAGTACCATGAGGATGAGCTGCGCCCACCGCGGGAGCGTGTCCGTCACGATCGTCCCCAGCGCCGCCATCCACGTCAGGTTCGACGCCACCAGGGCGATCGACTCCTTGCGGCGGAGGAACCACGACTGGTCATCCACAACGTCGATGACGGTCTCAGTGATGGTGCGAGTCACGTTCATTTCCGGACCCCCTTCATGATGTCGGCTGCACGCTGCCAGAGGGCCGGCAGCATGTTGGCGTGGATGTCTTCGACCTTCTTGTCGATCTCGAGGACATAGCCGACGAGGGTGTCGCGGAACGTCGATGGTGTGCCGTCGGCGTGCCCGGCGCGGGAGCCGAACGTGTGGGTCAACTCGTGGTGGATGCGGTGCAGCATTGCGCGGTCGTGTTCGGTGAAAGCCACCTCAGTACCTCCTTCTGAATCGGTGACGCCCGCAGCGAGTGCTGCGGGCGTGATGTGCTTGGCCAGCCAGGCGGCGGGATCCTCGTGAGCTCCACCGGTGCGGCCTGGCGGTCCCCACACCTCGAAGTGCAAGTGCGGGCCGGTGGACTGGCCTTCGTTGCCGACGACTCCGATCTGCTGGCCCGCGACGACCCGGTCACCCCGGGAGACAAGGATGCCGGGGTGGTGAACGTGGCCGAAGATGAAGTCACGGCCGCAGCTGGTCTGGCAGTCGAGCCAGATCCAGGATCCGAAGCCAGAAACCGAGCCCCGGGCGCGCTCCCCGCCCTGGACAACGAATCCGTCGGCGGGTGCGTAGATCGGAGTCCCGACCGGGGCCCCGAAATCGGTGCCGGCGTGCATGCTGCCCCAGCGCATGCCGTAGCCACTGGTCTGGCGCCACACATCTGACGGGGTACCCATCGGGTGGACGATCTTCATCGGTTCCGCCTTTCCGGGGAGGATGCGGTGGCCGAGCGCGAGGCACCGCTGGTAGCGCTGACGTCGGTCGGAGATGCCGTTGAGACCACCGTTGATGGCGCGGGTCACCCCGTCGAGGTCCCGACGGTCAGCCATGGCGTTGATCTGGGGTCGGGCTGCGGTCCAGTACCAGGACGCGGCGAGAAACCCCCACCGCGGCTGCTCACGCACAAGGTGGGGCTGCGCCTCGAAATCGATCGTCGAGTGTCCCTGCGCACGGCACCAGGTGGTGAACGCGCGGAAATTGGCGCGGCCGGTCAGCTGGATCGGGCCGGACCCTTTGAAGCGGCGGCCATCGCCGGGGTGCACATTGCCGAGATCACGACGGCCCTCGTAGGCGCTGCCGTCGGCGATCTCCTCCATGTAGCGCAGGCCCGCGGACTCATGCCCGATCTGAGCACACCACATCGCCGCCCGCTCCACGGTGGTGCACCCCGCGGCGCGCATGGCGGTTTCCATGTGGGGCAGGAGCTCCTGGGCTCGCTGCCGGGTCATGCCTGTTGGCGCCATGGCGTCAAGAAGAGACTGAACATCCATGATTCTCCTTTCGTGTGTGGGTGAACCCCCTGCCGACAGGCGGTCAGAGGGGTTAGATGTCGATGAGGGCGTAGCGGTCCAGACGAACCCCGAAGAACCGGTGGATCTGAATCCCGACTCCGGGGGGCAGAGCGATGTACTCAGTGCCTGAGACAGGGTGCTCTGTGCTGCCTGTGTCGGTCCGCCGGTAGGTGCCTGGGTCCAATGTGCGAGTCACCTGTGCGAGGAGTATTTTTCCCGAGGGGGCTGATACGACCGTGGTCCACGACGATGGCCCGGTGACCCCGGATTCCTCCCATTTCACCCCGCCACCGAGCCTGCCGATAAGTCTGGCGGTGGCCATCACACACCACCGCCCGACTGGGTCAGGGCGAGTAGCGAAT
>JAUNUL010000310.1 GCA_030538175.1 Propionibacteriaceae bacterium
CTGCGCCTGACCCTGGCCTTGACCCTGCCCCTGCCCGGGGTTCGCCCCGGAACCCGCGGCATTGGTGTTGCGCGTGGTCGGCTGGGTGGCGGCCGGGGTGGCCGGCTGGGTCCGCCCGGGCGCCGGGGTTGCGGGTGCGGTTGCGCCGCCCGTGCTGTCGGTGGTGGGCTCCGTCGTCGCCTCGGGCGTCGGCTCCGCGGTGGTTGTTTCCGGTGCCGCGGTGGGAGCCGGCGCCTGCGTGGTCGTCGGTGCCTGCGTCGCCTGCGGACGCTGGGTCTGGCGCGAGGTATTGCGGTTCACGAACGCCGGTCCATCGAACTGCTGGATCGGCTGGCCCTTGGTCGCGGTCTCCATGTATTCCGCCCAGACCATCGCCGGATAGGTGCCACCGAAGAACGTCGAATCCCCGGGGCGGCGATAGGCGTGCAGGCCGCCCATGCCGTCGTCACCGGCCACGAACATGACCGAGGTGGAGATCTGCTTCGTGTACGCCACGAACCACGCGGAGATGATGTCGCCTTCGTAGCCGGCGGTGCCGGTCTTGCCGGCGATCGGGCGGCCGAGCGTGGCGACCCGGCTGCCGGTGCCACCCTCGACCACGTTCCGCATGGCATAGGTGACGTCGCGCGCGACGCCCGGTTCGAACGCCTGGCGGCCCTGGGTGTCGGCCAGATAGATCTGACGGCCCTCAGCGTCCAGCACCTCACGGACGATGTGCGGTGGAATCGCCCGGCCGTTGTTGGCGAACGTGCTGTAGCCGGCCGCCATGTGCACCGGAGAGACCTCGGCGATGCCGAGCGCGATGCGGCTGGTCTTGGTGTCCCAACCGGCTCCACGCGGTACGCCGGCATCCTCCGCCGCCTGGGCGATCTTCTCGCCGCCGTCCTTCATCTGGACCGTCATGTCGACGAACGCGGTGTTGATGGACTTGGCGGTGGCCTCGATCAGGTTGACCGCCGCGCCGTATTGCGCGCCGTTCTGGTTGCGGGAGATATCCCGGTCACCGCGCGGGGTGAAGGTATTGCCGGAGAAGGTGTTGTAGAGGTTGAACCCGTCCCGGAGGCCGGCCGCCAGGGCGAACGTCTTGAACGCCGAAGCGGACTGCCGCGGGGTGGTCGCCCAGTTGCGGTTGTTGGCGACGAAGTCCGGGCCGCCATAGACGGCCATCAGCTCACCGGTCGCGTTGTCGATCGACGCGATCGCGACATGGAGGTTCTTCGGATCCTGCGGGGTCGGAGCGTTCTCGGCGGACATCTCCGTGTACTTCTGTGCCGTCGCCACTGCCGCCTTCTGCGCGGTCGGGTCGATCGTCGTGACGATCTTGAGGCCGCCACCCGAAATCTGGGTTTCAGAGAAACCGCGGGCCCCGAGCTCGTTCTCGACCATCTTCATCAGATAGCCGTTCGGACCGGAATAGCGCCGGTTGAGGGGCACCTCCGGGAACGTGGGCAGCTCCTTGGCGTACTCCGCCTGCTGCTCGCGGCTGATCGTGCCCATCTCGGCCATGCCATCCAGGACGTAGCCATAGCGGGCCATGATCCGATCGTGATTGTCCGGGTCAGACGGGTTGAAGGCGCCCGGATTGTTCAACACAGTGGCCAGGAAAGCAGCCTGGGGAATGGTGAGCTGTTCGGCGTTCACGTTGAAGTACGCCTTGCTCGCCGCCTCGATGCCATAGGCCCCGCGGCCGAAATAGATGGTGTTCAGATAGCCCTCGAGGATTTGCTCCTTGGAGGTTTCCCGGCCCATCTTGACCGCGAGGAAGAGCTCCTTGAACTTGCGCTCGAAGGTCCGCTCGGAGTTCAGGTAGAGAATCTTGATGTACTGCTGCGTGATCGTCGAGCCACCCTGCATTTCACCGCCGCGGGCGATCGTGAACGCCGCCCGGAGCATGCCGGTCACCGAGATGCCCCGGTCGCTCCAGAACGTGCGGTTCTCGGCCGCGATCGCCGCATCCTTCATGGTCTGCGGCATCTTGTCGTAGGGAATGGACTGGCGGTTCTGAATGGCGAAGTTGCCCATCGGCGAACCATCCGCGTACGTCACGAAGGACGTGTTCGCCTGGAAATCGGCGTTCGGGTCAGGGATCTCGGTGGTCGAATAGATGACCCCGATCCCGACCACACCGGCGATCATTGCCAGCAGGACGGCGACCGCCGTGCCCTTGGCGATGCGGACGGCCCAAAGCCGGACAGGACCCACGTCCTTGCGTTTGCCACCGGACTTGCGCTTGGTGGTGGCCGATTTCGACCGCGAACGGGTCGCGACCTTGTTCGTGGGTTCATCCTGTTCAGAACGCTCAGCCATAGATGTCCTCGACGGTCGGTTCGGGAAGTCGCGATGCGCTAGCCCGTTGGGGAAGCAGGTCAGCATGGGCACCCAGCCCGCGTACTCTCAAGGGAGGACGCCGCGGGTTGTCCGGAGTCAAGACTATGTCGCGGAATGGAACTTCGACGGGCCCCGTGCCGTCTCCTTATGGAAATGTGGCCTCATGTCCGGGCATCCCCGGACCACAGTCTGAGGCGATGAGGAACCGAGTCACACCCAGGAAGGGACCATCGATGAGTTGGGGCAACTACACCCCAGGCGAATCCGGACGATCGCAGGATCGCTGGGGCGGGGCGTACCCGGGATATCACTCACATGCCGGCCAGGACGCATCAACGGCAGAGCCAAGCGGTTATGTGACCAGTGACCCTTATGGCCCGTCGGCGTACAACACGTACGCCCAAGCCCAGAGCCCCTACGGCACTTCCGGGCGCCCCGCGAGCAACCCCTATCACTACGGCGCCCCCGTCTACGCGTACACCGACGAGCGCCCCCCTCGGCCCGAGGTCGGATTCGTGGAGGCGCTGACGCTGTTCTTCAAGAACTACGCGGTATTCCATGGGCGCGCGTCTCGCTCGGAATACTGGTGGGTGATGCTTTGGTCCGCCATCTTCAACGTGGGAACCCTCGCCCTCTTCATCGGAGCAGCGGCCTCGACTTCAGCCTCGGCCAGCATGTCGGGGATCGTGGTCGCGATCATGTTGCTGTGGGGCGCCGTCTGGCTCGGGACGCTCGTGCCATCAATCTCCCTGCAGGTGCGCCGCCTGCATGATGCGGGGTTCTCGGGCTTCTTCACGTTGTTCGGATATGTGGTGCCCTATGTCGGATGGATGGTGCCCGCGGTCATGTCCTTTTTCCCCAGCGCACCAAACGGCATCCAGTACGACAATCCCAATGGCACACAGCCGGCCGTCTGATCGGTTGTGATGTACATCACGCCCAGAGCAGTTTCGGCTGACCCGATCGTGAGATAGTCACAAGGGGGCGCTTATGCCTTCATCGGGAAACCAGCAACCAAAACAGTCTAAGAATCCAGATAAATACTTCCAGGAGCACGACATGAGCTACGGCAACAACGACTATGGCCAGGGTGGTGACCCGAGCGCTCAGGGCGGCTACGGCCAGAGCGGTCAAAGCAATTACGGCCAGCAGCAGGGCGGCTACGGACAGCCCGATGCCGGGCAGGGTTACGGCCAGCAGCCCGCGGCGGATCCCTACGGCCAGCAGGGTGGCTACGACCAGCAGTACGGCCAGCAGGGCTACGGGCAGGACGCCGGCTACGGGCAG
>JAUNUL010000311.1 GCA_030538175.1 Propionibacteriaceae bacterium
GGACAAGGTTGTCGGCCTGGAGCCCGGCGCCGACGACTACGTCACCAAGCCGTTCTCCCACCGTGAGCTCGTGGCCCGCATCCGGGCCGTCCTGCGCCGGGGCCAGGACGTCGAGTTGGTGCCGGATGTCATCGAGAGCGGGGGGGTGCGCATGGATGTCGAGCGTCATGCCGTCTCCGTGCACGGTGAGAACGTGAAGCTCGCCCTCAAGGAGTTCGAGCTGCTCGAGATGCTGCTCCGCAATGCCGGGCGGGTGATGACCCGTGGCCAGCTCATCGATCGCATCTGGGGTGCCGACTATGTGGGCGACACCAAGACTCTCGATGTGCACATGAAGCGGCTTCGGTCGAAGATCGAACCGGACCCGGGCAACCCGCGCTATCTGATCACCGTCCGCGGGCTCGGCTACAAGTTCGAAGGTTGATGGTTCGCGTGACGGTCCATGGAGCATGTGAACAATCGGTGAACGGCTAGGCTCAGGGCTCGTGAGCGAAGACATCACCGTATTCACGGGAAGTGCCCATCCGGAGTTCGCCGAAGAGATGTGTCAGATCCTCGGGGTGGAACTCTCGCCGACCAACATCACGCGCTTCAGCAATGACTGTCTGCAGGTGCAACTCCGTGCGAACTGCCGGCGCAAGGACGTCTATATCGTTCAGCCGCTGGTGCCGCCGGTGCAGGAGAACCTCGTCGAGCTGCTGCTCATGCTCGACGCTGCGCGGGGTGCCTCAGCCGGGCATATCACAGCGGTGATCCCGCACTATTCGTACGCCCGGTCCGACAAGAAGGACGCCCCCCGCATCTCGATCGGCGGCAAGCTGGTCGCCGACATGCTGTCGGCCGCCGGCGCGACCCGTGTCATCACGATGACCTTGCATTCGGAGCAGGTGCACGGCTTCTTCAACGTGCCGGTCGACCACCTGACGGCGGTCCGGGAGCTCGCAGACCACTTCAAGGGCCGGGACCTGTCGAACACGGTGGTGGTCTCGCCCGACTTCGGGTACGCCAAGGTCGCCTCGCAGTTCGCTCGCCTGCTCGACCTGGACGTCGCGGCTGGTTCGAAGCGTCGGATGGCTGACGACAAGGTCGTGATCGACCGGATCGTCGGTGATGTCGAAGGCAAGAACGTCATCATCATCGATGACGAGATCGCCACCGCCGGCTCCATGATCGAGTTGATGGATCGACTGCGGGAATACAAGGTCAAGGACATCTCCATCGCCTGCACGCACGGGCTGTTCACCGGCAAGGCGGTTGAGCGTCTCAACGCCCGCGATGATGTGACCGAGATCGTGACCACCAGCACCGTCCCGCTCACCGCGGAGCGGACGCCGGCCAAGCTGCAGACCCGGTCCGTGGCGCCGCTGTTCGCCGAGGCAGTGCGGCGACACAACTCCGGATCCTCGATCAGCAGTCTGTTCAGCGACGAGATCACCATCGGCTGAACTGGAACCCACCGAGCCAAGCACAAGGCGCTCGCACCGAATCGGTGCGAGCGCCTTTGTGCTTGTTAGGCCGCGCGGCTCACTGGGGTGTGGCGGCCGCCGTGGGGGTGGCTGCCGCGGGGGTGGTCGCACCGGCCGCGGGCCCGGGGGTCACCGTCGCATAGTCGGCCTTGTTCGCGTCAACCACGGGCACCTGCAAGGTCACTTTGTCGCTGTCCTTGAAGGTGAGCGTGAGTTCGGCGACCAGTCCGGCCTCGAGATCCTCGGACTTCAACGTCAGCGGTGCCTGCTGCGACAGCACGACCATCTTGCCGGCGGGCAGCTCGAGGTTGGCTGTCACGGGGGCGATGGGCGCGCCTGCGGTGTTCTCTGCGGTGAAGGCGCGGCCCTCGACGCTCACCAGCTGGTCAGCACGATCCATGGGGGCGGTGATGGCACCGTTGAGGAAGCCCTCCTTCGACCCCGGCTTGCTCACGATCGACAGCGTCCGAACCTTCAGCGGGACCTTGTTCTCGCCAGCGGGAGCGCCGATGCGGTGTGCGTCGGCGTTCACGCCTTCGGCAGGCGTGTAGGGCACCAGCGTCTGCGGCGTGGAACACGCGGACAGGCCGACGACGAGAGCCGACAGCGCGGTGGCGGCAAGGATGCGGGGCGAATGACGCTTGACCACTGGTGCGTACTCCTCGGGGAACGTGACACAGACATGCGCAGCCTAGCGACAAAAAGCTGAGATCGCTCACCTGCGCAGCAAGTCACCAAACCGACACCAACCGGATGGCATAGCGACGTGCGGTTGTCAAGGCCCAGAACTCCTGCTGAATGGCCTGTGGCAAGGGGAAACGCCCGAAAATGTCAAATCCTCACGTGATAGACTAGCCCCCGGGAAAGGGGTTACAAAAATATGACCTTCACAGTCGGCGAAACGGTGGTCTACCCCAATCATGGGGCGGCCGTCATCGAGGACATTGAGACCCGCAAGATCAAGGGAGAAGACCAGCTCTATCTCGTGCTCAGAATCGTCGGCCAGAATGACCTGGTGGTGAGGGTTCCGGCCTGCAACCTGGACTTGGTCGGCGTTCGTGACGTCGTCGACGCAGACGGACTGCAGAAAGTCTTCGATGTGCTCAGGGCCGAGCACACCGAGGAACCCACAAACTGGTCCCGGCGCTACAAGGCGAATGTCGAAAAGTTGCATTCAGGCAACGTCATCAAGGTCTCCGAGGTCGTCCGCGACCTCTGGCGACGCGAAAAGGACCGCGGCCTGTCCGCGGGAGAGAAGCGGATGCTGGCCAAGGCCCGCCAGATCCTGGTTTCCGAGCTCGCCCTGGCGAAAAAGGTCGAGGAAGACAAGGCAGAGACCATGCTCGACGAGGTGCTCGCATCCTGACCCGCGCACCACATCACCCAGCACACGATCCGGTCGTCGCCCTGGTGGCGGCGGCCGGTTCTGGTTCCCGCCTCGGCGGTGAGGTGCCCAAGGCGCTGCGTTTGCTCTCGGGGATCCCGCTCGTCGCCCATTCCGTCGCCCGGCTCGCTGCCGGCGGCGTGGACCGGGTCGTCGTCATTGTCGCTGACGGGCTGCAGGCGGACTTCGAACGTGCTCTCGCCGACGCCCCTGTCCCGTGGCAGCTCGTGGTTGGCGGATCGGAGCGGCAACACTCGGTGCGCCGTGGCCTGGCGGCGATCGACCGGGCGGGGCCCGCAGGGGTGGTCTTGGTTCATGATGCCGCCCGGCCACTGGTGCCGGCCACCGTCGTTGCCAGCGTGATCGAAGCAGTCCGCGCGGGCCATCAGGCGGTCGTCCCCGCCCTCCCGGTCGTGGACAGCATTCGTCGGCTGGTCCCACGTCCCGACGGGCCAGCCGGTTCCGAAGTGGTCGACCGTGCCCCGTTGCGGGCGGTGCAGACCCCGCAGGGGTTTGCGTACGCCACCCTCGTCGCCGCGCACGAACATGTCGCGCGCTCGGGTCTGGCGGTGACCGACGACGCCGCCTGCTGCGAGGCCATCGGGGAGACGATTCACCTGGTGGAGGGCTCCCGGTTGGCGATGAAGGTCACCGAGCCGACGGACCTGGTGGTCGCCGAGGCATTCTGGGCGGGGTTCGCCACGGAGTTGGGCTGACGACTCGGTGTCGGCTC
>JAUNUL010000312.1:0-3268 GCA_030538175.1 Propionibacteriaceae bacterium
CCGCCATCGGCGTACACCCGCATCTCCCGACCATGCGCCCGATTGGCCTTGCTCGCCGTCAGCGTGGAGACCACCCCGCTGGCATGTCGCAGCGTCATCGTGAAACCGGCATCGGTCGGCCCTTCAGGGCTGTCCATCCAGTCCAACGCGGCGTACACCTCCGCCACCTCACCGAACAGCCACAACGCCTGATCGACCACATGGGTGCCGAGATCCCGCAACAGCCCACCTTCGGGACCCGGATCGATCGTCGACGGATCATCGATGTCGAAGCGCGATTCGAATCGCACGACACGACCGAGCTCGCCGCCCTCCAGCACCACCCGCAGGGTCTGGATATCGGTATCCCAACGACGGTTGTGGAACACCGCCAGCGGCACTCCGGCAGCCTCGGCGGCGTCGACGAGCTCCTGCCCGCCGGCAGCGTCCGGGGCGAACGGCTTGTCCGCGACCACCGCCAGACCACGCTCGATCGCGGCGAGCACGAGTTCCCGCCGGGTCGCTGGTGGAGTGCTGATAGCGACCGCGTCGACGCCCGCCTCGACAAGGTCGTCGAGTGACCCGAAGGCGGGTACGCCGGGCAGGTCCTCCGCCAGCTGTGCTCGTCGTGGCGAGGCGCTTGTCACCACCCCGACCAGGTTGATGCCCTCCGCAGCCTGGATGAACGGTGCGTGGAAGAGCCGCCCACCGAGGCCATAACCGATCAGTCCCAGATTCACCATGGATCGATCCTGTCGCACGTGTGAGCCCGCGGTGGCATTTCTGCCCAGGGCCGAAGGCCTCGACTGCGTTGGGTTGGGACCAACCACTGCCACGTCCCTACCTGGATCCGACATTCCTGCCTGTGCACGGGTAGGAACGTGAGGCTTGGGTAGGGACGTGAGGCGGTCGGGGGTCAACTTCGGTCAGCGCAGGGCATAACAAGCGACCGCTGCCGCGGCGGCGACATTGAGCGAATCGATGCCGGCAGACATCGGGATGACCGCGACGTCGTCGGCCTGCTCGATCCACCGCGTGGACAACCCATCCCCCTCGGTGCCGAGCAGGATGGCGACCTTCTCGTCTGCGCCCAATCCGGCCGCTACCTCGGCGATGTCACGGGAGTCGGGGGTAAGCGCGAGTGCGACCACGCGATATCCGGCAGCACGCAGCTGACCGACTGCCCCGGACCATTCATCCAGCCGCGCCCACGGCAGCGAGAACACTGCGCCCATGGCCACTTTGATGGACCGGCGATACAGCGGGTCGGCCGCCCGCGGGGACAGCAGCGCTCCGTCCCAGCCGAGCCCGGCAGCACAGCGCAGGATCGCCCCGACGTTGGTGTGATCGACGATGTCCTCCATCACCACGAGACGGCGCAAGCCGAGCAGGTCATCCACCCGGTGCCGGGTTTCGCGGTGCAACGAGGCCAATGCCCCGCGGTGCACATGAAAGCCGGTCACCTGCTCCGCCAGCGCCTCGGTCACCACATAGACCGGCACCTCGTCATGGGTCGCCAGCAGATCGGCCAGCGATTCGAGCCACCGATGGGCCAGCAGGAACGACCGCGGCCGATAGCCCGCCTCCACCGCCCGGCGGATCACCTTCTCCCCCTCGGCGATGAACAACCCCTCGGTGCTCTCCAGATGACGGCGCAGCGAAACGTCCCGGAGCCGGACATAGTCAGCAAGCCGTGGGTCAGCGGCATCCTCAACGGTGACGATCATTCGACCGACCTCCGTGCTGAACCTTTTCCGTCACTGTTGCCCCTCATCGCGGCACCATCTCGAGTTGCGCCAGCGCGGGTCGGACCACCGAGAGCGGCCCCCATCGCCAGCACAGCGGCGACCACTCCTCCGACGGCGGCGGAAACCTCGAGCGATGCGCCGGCGACACCGGCCACCGCAGCAGCTACCAGTGGACCGCCGACAGACGCAATGAGTGGCCGACCGCGTGTGATCACGCCTGCCGTCATCAGCAGGAGCGCCAAGCAGAGCCACCACACCCAGATGTGCTCACCGAGCCAGTCGTTGAGGTTGTCCTGCACGAGTGTCAGTCAGCTCGCGCGGACCGTCCAACGCCCCTCGCGTTCGCTGAGTTCCAGGGCGATATCGAAGGTGGCGGAAAGGTTCGCGTCGGTGAGAGTCTCCCGCAGCGGGCCGGCGGCGACCACCCGGCCTTGCTTCAGCAGCAGCGCATGGGTGATCCCCACGGGGATCTCCTCCACGTGGTGGGTGACCAGCACGGTGGCTGGGGCATACGGGTCCTGGGCGAGCCCGGTCAGCGTCGCGACGAGCGCCTCCCGCCCGGCAACATCGAGGCCCGCGGCCGGTTCATCGAGCAACAGCAGCTCGGGGTCGGTCATCAGTGCCCGTGCGATCTGCACGCGTTTGCGTTCGCCCTCGGACAGGGTCCCGAACGTGCGGTCAGCCAGGTGATCGACGCGGAGGGTCTCGAGCAGTTCGTTGGCGCGCTCGACATCCATCTCGTCGTATTCCTCACGCCACCGCCCACTGACCGCATAGGCGGCGGTCAGGACGACATCGGCAACCCGCTCACTGCGCGGGATGCGTTCGGCGAGCGCGGCGGAGGTGACGCCGATCCGCGGCCGCAGCTCGAAAACATCGACGCGGCCGAGCCGTTCGCCCAGCAAATCCGCGGTGCCATTGCTGGGATGCAGGTGGCCACCGAGGATCTGCATCAGGGTCGTCTTGCCCGCCCCATTCGGGCCGATGATGACCCAGCGATCCTCCTCACCCACCTGCCAGGTGATGCCATCAAGAAGGGTCGCCCCGTTGCGGACGATTCGGACGTCGACGAGATCCACCACTGCGGCCATGTGCGCCAACCTATCAACTGGGGCGTGCGTTCGCGTGGCCCGCGTACCCTCAACGACGTGCCACTGTCCGCCGCCCTGAACCTCACCGCCCACCTCAACGCCGGCCGGCATTCCACGCTCAGCCCCGAGGTCGCCGCCCGAGCCATCACCGGTGACCATGCCGCCCACCACGTCATTGACCGCGAAGGACTGCTCGGGTTGGATCCCCTGAACGCCACTGATGTGGAGCAGGCGGTCTCGGCCGCGTGGCTGTTGCTCGATTCGGACTGGCTGCTGGCGATCCCGCGATCGGGTCGGTTGGCGCCCCTGACCGGGCCTATCGAACTGACCGCGGCAGCGCTGGACGCGGGCGCGGCGGTGGTTGCCGAGTCCGGAGGTGTCGCATGGGTCCCGCACGCCATCGGTCCGGCCATCCAATGGCAACTGGTCCGGGCCAACCGTCCACAGCCC
>JAUNUL010000312.1:3278-3570 GCA_030538175.1 Propionibacteriaceae bacterium
TCCTGGCAGCCGAGCGTACGCTGACCGGCTCTCTTGCTGCGCCCATCGAACGTCAGGAGACGGAGCCGACCCCGGTCTTGCCGGCGGCGTACGGTCAACGGGCCCAACAGACCGTGACCCGCGCCTGGTCGCTGCTGCACGCCGTGGAAACCGCGCTGGCCGAACCACCCGCCGCGCTCCATGCGCACGGTGAGCAGGAACGCCACACCGCGTTGCGTACGCTGCGTGACGCCGTCGATGCGGCCTTGGCCTCAGCCGTCACCTGGCCGGGCGACCGCGGACGTTGACCTGA
>JAUNUL010000313.1 GCA_030538175.1 Propionibacteriaceae bacterium
TGTCGGCGGCCACGAGAAACTGCCCAGTGACGGTCATGTAGGTGCCCGCTGGCGGTCGTGGAACTTGCCCGGTGGCGGTCATGGGATCTGCCCGACACGAACTATCCGTTGCTGACCGCGTCCGTGGTTGGCGTCCCTTCCTCGAGTAGCGATGGCGGTGCTGAAGCGCCGAACTACTCGAGGAAGGGACATGTTGAAGTCTGCCGAGGAAATCATGGAAATTTTGGATGCCTACGACCTGACTGGGTCGTATCGGGACGCCGCCGAACTGGCTAGTTGTTCCCACCACACCGTCAAGAGCTACGTCGATGCACGGGCCGCGGGTGGGCAGGAGTTGGACCGTCCGGCACGTCGAGCGCAGTTGATCGATGACTATCTGGACAAGGTCGAGGAGTGGGTCGACCGTTCCAAGGGCAAGATCCGCGCCGACCGGGTGCACGCCAAGCTGGTCTGGCTGGGTTATGCGGGCTCGGAACGCACCACGAGGCGGGCCGTCGCGGACGCGAAGGTCGCCTACCGGGCCGGGCACCGACGAGTGCACCGCCCGTGGATCACCGAACCGGGCATGTGGCTGCAGTACGACTACGGTGACGGGCCGCGGGTGGATGGGGTGAAGACGGTCCTGTTCGTGGCGTGGCTGGCGTGGTCCCGGTTCCGGGTCGTGCTCCCGTTGCGGGACAAGACCCTCCCCTCGGTGTTTGCGGCTTTGGATGTCACGTTCCGTCGGCTGGGTGGGGTCCCAACCTATGTGTTGACCGACAACGAGAAGACCGTCACGGTCGAACACATTGCTGGTATCGCGGTGCGGAACCCGCAGCTGGTCGACTTCGCCCGTCACTACGCGGTGGTGGTGCACACGTGTGTGCCGGCTGATCCGGCCACCAAGGGCGGTACCGAAGCGGCGGTGAGGATCGCCAAGGCCGACCTGGTACCCACTGATGTCAACCTGCGCGACGACTACGACACGTTCGCCGAGCTGGAAGCCGCCTGCGTTGAGTTCTGCGAGTTGGTCAACACGCGCCAGCATCGGGTGACGCGCCGGCCACCGGTCGACATGCTCGCTGAGGAGCGGCTGCGGCTGCATCCGGTCGCCGCCACTGCGTTTACCGTCGCGTTCGGGGTGACCCGACGCGTGCCCGACAACACGCCGATGGTGTCCTTCGAGTACGGCCAGTACTCCGTCCCTCACCCGTTGTGTGGGCAGACCGTGTGGGTCCGGGTGTATGGCCGCGGCAGTGATGAGCAGGTCGTGATCACCCACATCGGTCCTGATGGTCCGGTGGAGGTTGCTCGACACGGTCGGGCCACTCCTGGCAGCCCGAAAATCGACCAGGAGCATTTCCCGCCCGCTCCTGAAGGAGCAGTGGGGCGTACCCCGAAGCCGAAGACGACCGCCGAGGCCGACTTCCTTGCCCTGGGGGAGGGTGCCCGCTTGTGGCTGGTCGAGGCCGCTGCCTCGGGCACCACGAAGATGCGGGTCAAGATGGCGGCTGCGGTCGACCTGGCCCGGCTGTTCAACCCGGCCGAGGTCGACTGGGCGCTCGGGCACGCCGCGGTACATGGCCGGTTCGCCGAGGCCGACCTCGCTTCGATCCTCGACCACCACCACAGTCGGCCCCACACCGAACACCAGCAGGCCAGCGAGGACCGCAGCCTGACCCAGGGCACCCGGAGCTGGGCCGGCTACGGCCAGCCTGAGGAGGTGTCCTCATGACCCCACCAACCCCGCCCGCGGCCGGCATCCCCACCGCACCGCCACTACCCCCAGACCTGGAAGCCCTGATGCGCCGGATGCGGTTCCCCTACATGCGCACTGCTGCCCCCGACATCCTGGCCACCGCCAAAGCGCAACGCTGGGACCCCGCCGAAGTCATCAAAGCACTCCTCACCGAGGAAGTCACCGGCCGGGACCGCTCCGCCCTGGCCAGCCGGCGCACCGCCGCGGGCTTCCCCACCGGGAAGACGTTCGACGCCTGGCAAGAGACCGCCTCCTCGATCCCGCAACCCACCCAGCAAGCGCTCCGCACCCTGGAATGGGTCCACCGACGGGAAAACCTCGTCGTGTGTGGACCCTCGGGTACCGGGAAGACGTTCTTCCTCGAAGCCCTCGGCCAACACGCCGTCGAGCAAGGCCTCAGGGTGGCCTGGTTCACCCTCGAGGACCTCGGCCTGCTCCTGCGCCGGCACCGCGCCGACGACACGGTCAGCAAGGCCATCACCCGGATCCTCCGCGCCGACATGATCGTGGTCGACGACATCGGGCTCCTGCCCGTGTCCCACGATGCCGCCGAAGGGCTCTACCGGCTGGTTGATGCCGCCTACGAGAAACGCTCTGTCGCGGTCAGCTCGAACCTGCACCCCGCCGGGTTCGACGAACTCATGCCCAAAACGTTGGCCACCGCCACCGTCGACCGGCTCCTCCACCACGCCCACGTCTGCCAAACCAGCGGCGACAGCGTCCGCCTCACCCAAGCCCTCGCCGGACAGGGGGTAACCCCCTTGCAGTAACCACCCAGACCGTGTGGTGGCCATCAACCCCCGGGCAGATCCCATGGCCACCACCGGGCAATTCTCGTGACCGTCACCGGGCAGGTCTCATGACCGCCCCTGGGCACAATCCAATGGCCCTTGACAGTCAACTGTGAAGAGCCACTAAAGTACCGGCTTTCAGCCGCAGCTCAGGATCGAGGCGATGTGGGGCAGTCGAACGCGCTTTCGGGGTTTTCGTCCAGCTATTGCATCAATTGTGGTGCACCAGTTCCACCAGCGGCGCGCTTTTGCTCCGCCTGTGGCGCCCCAGTTGAATCGCCGGGCCGAGCATCGAAGCCGCAGGTCGACCCGCTTGGAGGTGCGCCTCTACCTAGTCCTGGGGTACCGGCAGGCCCGAACCAATCTTCGCCGCCGGCGGGGGCGCCCCGGAAGGCTTTCGAGGGAGCACTCCGTGCTGTGGCGGACCGGCCAAAGTTGCGGCCGCCGGTGGCAGCCCTCGTGGTATCGAGCGTCTTGTTCGGGTGGTTCGTCGGGTCGGGATTGAACGGGCTCGGGGTCGTGGGCCTAATCGCGACGATGGTGTCCGTTGGGTGGGTCGTCCGTCGGACCGTCCTGCGTTCTCGTCGATCGACAGCCGGCAAGATCGGTATTGGCCTAGCTGCCGCTATGGGGGCCCTATGTTTTGCACTAGTGCTGTCCGTGCTGGGCTCGGCTATGGCGGGAGCCGGATCTGAGGGTTCCGCAAGCACACCCGGAACGTCTCCCAAGAAAGCAGGTGCGCCGGTGTCGAAGCCCACCGAGTTTGCCAACGTTACCGCGCGAGAATTCTCTGATGTCGTCGCCAATCCTGACAATCATGAGGGCAAGGCACTGGTCATCTACGGGAAGGTCACTCAGTTCGATTCGCGGACTGGACCGCGCTCGTTGCGGGCAGACACGGGCGGGGAGCTGGTGCAGGCTTCGAGGGCTTCAAGTTATGTCTCCTACCCGCACAACTCGATGCTGAGTGGTTCAGAGTCGGTGCTTCAGGGATTGGCCGAGGATGACATATTCGAAGCACAGGT
>JAUNUL010000314.1 GCA_030538175.1 Propionibacteriaceae bacterium
CGGGCACCGTGTCGCTGTTCTGCCAGTCCTCGGCGATCGGCGTCATGCTGCTCGAGGGCGCTCTGGATCGCTATCTCGGCATGGCCACGTTCATCTCCTCGGGTCTGTTCGCCGATGTGACCAGCAATGACGTCATGCAGTTCTGGATGGATGATGACGCCACCAAGGTGTGCCTGCTCTCGCTGGACCGCATCGGCAACCCCCGAAAGTTCACCCGGATCCTGCGCAACCTCGCCATGATCAAGCCCGTCGTGCTGTTCTCTCCGGGCCGCACCGAACGCGAGCCCCGGCTCGGGCTGACACTTGGCTGGCGGGAGGCGCCGCCGGCGGCCATCGATGCGACCTTCCGGCAGTCCGGCGTGATCGTGTGCACCCGCCGCGATGCGATGTATGACGTGGCCCAGATCCTCGTCCGACAGCCACTGCCCAAGGGCAACCGGGTGCGGGTGATCACGAACTCACCAGCCATCCTCGGCCACATCGACAGGGTCGCCCACCGGCATGGGTTGGACTGCAGCTCCCCAACCATCCTCCATGGCCTGCCCCGAGTGGAAAAGTTCGTCGAGGCAGCCAAGGAAGCGCTCGTCGACGACAGTTGCGATGTCGTCGTGACCGCGTTGGTGGACATCTTCAACCAGATCGCCCACGAGACCCATGCGGAACTGTTCGAACTCGCCAGGACATCACCGAAGACCATGATCGGCGTGTTCGCCGACTTCGTTGAACTCAAACCCCAGCCCGGTGATGCCGACGGGATGGGGCGGCTTCCCACGTTCTCCAGCTATGGGGATGCCATGGAGGCGCTGGCCGCCGTGACGGCGTACGCCCAGTGGCGGGAGCTCGACCACGGTGAGACCGTCGACATCGAGCCGGACCACAAGGCGGCGCGTGCGCTCGTCCGCGAGGTGCTGAAGCAGGCGCCACAGGGCCGTGCGCTGACCGATGAGGAAGTGGTCGACCTGCTGGCGGCGTACGGGATCCCGCTCGTGCCGAGGTACCGGGTGCAAAGCCTGCCCGAGGCCATCGTGCGTGCCGACGAACTCGGCTGGGACGTCGTGCTCAAGGCGGGCGCGCGGGCACTGCGCTATGGACCGGATCCGAGTGCCAGCGTCTTCAGACACCTTGACACCGACGAGGAGATGGTTGAGGCCTGGAACGACATGGGCGCACTGGTCACCGCGTTCGGATTCGGGCGACCCGGCACGAGCCCCCAACGCTTCGCTGAACCAGTCGTGCAGAAGATGGTGCCACCCGGCATCTCCCTGGAGATCGCCAAGATCGAGGATCCGGCGTTCGGGCCGATCCTGTCGCTGGCCATGGCAGGCGGCGACGCTGCCACGGTGGGCGATGCCGTTTATCGGGTGCCCCCGCTGACCTCGAACGATGCCCAACTGATGGTGCGCGAATTGCGGGCCGCCCCCTTCCTCTTTGCCCATCGCGAGACCGGAGCCCTCGACATCGCAGCGGTGGAGGATCTGATGCAGCGGGTCGCACAGCTGGCCGATGACGTGCCCCAACTGGCGGAATTGACCCTCGAGCGCTGCATCGTCTCCCCGGACGGTGTCCACGTCGTTTCCGCCCAGGGCAGCGTCCTCCCGACCGCCGCCGAGCGACACCAGCTTTCCCGAACCGTCGGCTGAGCCCACCTGTGGACAGGGCTGGTCGGCGGGGCGTGAAGTCATGTGACAATGGCGCAATGGCTTTCATGAACGGACGGTCGGTCAGCGACGCCGACGCCGCGCAACGGTCCGCCCTGCGCAGCGACCTGGAGTCCTGCGGCTATTTCCCGGCGCTTGTCGAGGATTCGGTCCTCCTCGCGGTGGGGGAGGAAGAGGTGGTGACGTTCGTGGTCCACCACGAACCCACCTTCAACCGTGACGAGATCCGTCGCCACCTCACGATCCTGGTGCTGACCCCCACGCGGCTGGTGGTCGGCCACACCGACGAACAGCCCGCGGACGGTCCGACCGGGCCCACCTCGGCCGCGACCTCCACCGAGTCGATCAACCTCGCCGCGATCAACACCGTGGCGCTCACCCGCGTCATCATCGAACCCGAGAAGTATCGCCCGGGAGCCCCGTCCTATGAGGCGTGGCTGTCGGTGTCGTGGGGGGCCATGCGCCGGATCGACATGGAACCCGCCACCTGCGGGGACCCCAACTGCGAGGCCGACCACGGGCTCACCGGCACCATGACCCCCGACGACCTGATCGTGCGCATGAGCGCCGCCGCCGACGGCGCCGAGCGGGTCACCCACCTGATCGACTTCACCACCACCCTGCAGCGCGCCACCGGCCGCGGCAGCGTCGCGACCCGAGTGGGGAACTGACCGTGGCCGTCTCCGCCCAGCCGATGGTCCTGCCAGCGTATGGCCGGGGGAGCGTCGCCGACATCCTGCCCTCGATCGGCGCCCAACTCGGTTTGCCCGGGGTTGACAACGTCCTCGGCCTCCCAGACGGAGACCGATGGGTCGTCCTCCTGATCGACGGACTCGGTGAGGATCTCCTGGCCGGTGCCGCCGACGCCGCACCCTTCCTCACCCAGGTCCGAGCCGAACAAGGACGGGCCATCACCGCCGGCACCCCGAGCACCACCGTCACCTCCATCACCAGTCTCGGCACCGGCGTGCCCTCCGGCCAGCACGGGATGGTGGGATACAGCTTCCGCATCAACGCCGGCTCGCGTTCCGCCCGGGCACCCGAGCAAATCCTCAACGCGCTGACCTGGAACACCACCATGACCGGGGCAGAACTGCAGCCCTTGCCGACCTGGTTCGAACGCATCGAAGCCGCCGGCTTGGCCGCGTCCATCGTCACCCCCGCCCGATTCAGAGGCACCGGGCTCACCGAATCCGGCCTGCGCGGCGCCCGATTCGTTGGAATCAACGACGAAGCCGACGTCGAACTGTTCCTGCACAGCGTCGTGGCCGCCGCCACCGGGCCCGAGAAGGGTGTGGTCTACGCCTACGAACGAGCCCTCGACCACATCGGACACAGCGCCGGTGTGAAATCCCAGGAGTGGCTCACCGTCCTCAGCGAGATCGATCAACGCACAGCCCGGCTCCGCGCCGAACTGCCCGACGATGTGCACCTCGTCATCACCGCCGACCACGGCATGCTCGACATCCCCGGCCGCAACTTCGTGCTCATGGAACACGAACCCTCCCTCATGGCAGGCCTCCAGAGCCACGCCGGCGAAGGCCGCTTCCGTCACCTGTACACCGACGAACCCGCCGCACTCGCCGCCCGCTGGGCCGACCACCTCGGCGACCACGCCTGGGTGCGCACCCGCGATGAGGCCTTCGACGAAGGCTGGTTCGGCCCCCGCGACGAACGCGTCGCCAACCGCTTCGGTGATGTCCTCATCGCCATGCGCACCGACTGGGCCGTCATGACCACCACCCTCCCGCGCGAACTCGACATCATCGGCATGCACGGCTCACTCACCCCGGTGGAGATGAACGTGCCGTTGATTGTGGCTCGCTGAGTTGTCTGCGGCGCTACCGTGCCGCGATCGGTCGCTCTGCGTTCCTCGCGTCGTCGTCTTCGCTGCGC
>JAUNUL010000315.1 GCA_030538175.1 Propionibacteriaceae bacterium
GAGCCGATGCTCGACCCGCGGACCATGACCCAGATCGCGCAGGCCGCAGTGGCCGGGGGAGCGGCGGGGATCCGCGGCAAAGGGCTGGAGGATCTCCGGCAGATGCGCGCCGCGCTCGACGTGCCGGTGATCGGCCTGGTGAAGGTGGGCGACGAGGGGGTCTACATCACCCCGACCCTCGCCGATGCCATCGAGGTCGCCGACACCGGCTGCGAGATCGTCGCGCTCGACGGGACCCGCCGGGAGCGGCCGGACGGGCGTACGCTCGCCGAGACGATCACCGAGCTCAAAGCTGCCCGGCCCGGCATCCTCGTCATGGCTGACTGCGGGTCCGCCACTGATGCGGACGCAGCCCAGGCGGGGGGTGCGGACCTGCTGGGGACCACCCTGGCGGGTTATACGGGCGAACGGCCCCGAACCCCCGGCCCGGACTGGGACTGCCTCGCCGAGGTGATCGATCTGGCCCGGGTGCCGGTCATCGCCGAGGGCCGGATGTACGCCCCCACCGACGCCGCCCGAGCGATCGCCATGGGCGCCTGGTCGGTCGTAGTGGGCACGGCCATCACCCATCCGACGACGATCACCGGCTGGTTCGCGACCGCCGTCGACGATGTGGCCGGGGATGACGCTGAAGGCCAACGAGCTGAAGAGCAAGGAGGGGGCGCCTGATGGAACTCGTGACGCTCGCCGAGGGTGGCGTACCCCTGCCCGGATCCGACATCGTCGATGACTGCTATCGGATCCCTGCGCTCGCGGTCACGGCCTCCGGGCGACTGCTGGCGGCCTGGGATGTTCGCCCGGATTGGCGCGACCTGCCCGGCTCGTTTGACCTCGTGCTGCGGGCCTCTGATGATGGCGGGCGCACCTGGGGACCGACGCGGGTGATCCGAGAAGGGCTGCCCGGCCATGGGTTCGGCGACGCCAGCCTGATCGCGGACCCCGATTCGTCTCGGGTCTGGTGTTGGTACGCCGGCTCAACCGGCCGCAGCTTCTTCACCGCCGATGCCGGACCCGAGGGGGCCGGGTTGGAACTCTGGCTCGCCGAATCCTCCGACGACGGTGAGACCTGGACACACCGCGACCTGACGACCGCGCTGAAGCCGGGGACGGCGACTGGGATGTTCGCGGCCTCGGGCAATGGGGCAGTCATCGATCACGAGGGCGGCCGGCGCTTGCTGCAGCCGTTCGTGATCCGCACCGTCGCAGAAGAGCACTATGCGGCGATCGCCCACTCCGACGACCTCGGTCAGACGTGGACGCTGGGGGACTGGGTGGGCCCGGATTGTGACGAGAACAAGGTCGTCGGTGTGCCCGGTGGTGGGGTGCTCCTGCATGCCCGCGCCCGGCCCCGGCGGCGGCAGGCCTGGTCTAGCGATGGAGTGGCGTATGGCTCGCCCGAGCCGGCACCCGAGTTGGTCGATCCCGCCTGCAACGGTGGCCTGGCGGTCTGGGGTGAGCACCTGGTCTGCACGTTGCTCGACGACCCGACGCAGCGGCGCCGGGTGGGGCTGCGGTTGTCGAGTGATGGCGGTGCGAGTTGGTCGGAGTCGGTGCTGATCGACGCCGGTGCGGCGGGCTATTCGGTGTGTGCGGAGCTGGCCGATGGCGCGCTGGGTGTGCTGTGGGAGGCCGGGGATTATGCGGCGTTGCGGTTCGCGCGGATCGAGCCGGCCGAGGTCGGTCGGGACGGGGGCGCGGTGACGTTGGTCGCCGATCCCGGCGTACCAGGGGTGGCGAAGCCACCGGAAGTGCAGCCGGACGGCCCCTGACCGTTGAGCATCACGGTCCCTGACCGTTGCCCGTCGCATGGCCGACGGGGTTACCGTTGGAGGCGTGTGTGGACGATATGCCGCGTCAGCGGAGATGGCGGAGCTGGTCGAGGAGTTCGACGTCGACGAAGTGACCGACAGGCCGGAAGCCCCCAGCTGGAACGTCGCGCCGACCGACCCGGTGCCCGCGATCGTGGAGCGCCTGCCCAAACCTGACCCAGAAGCCCCTGCACCCTCAGGCCCGGCGCCCACCCCCGTGCGCAAGCTCGTCCAGTTGCGCTGGGGGCTCGTCCCCTCGTGGGCCAAGGACCCCCGCGGGGGCGCACGGCTGATCAATGCCCGCTTCGAGACCGTCGCCGAGAAGCCATCGTTCCGCAAGGCGTTCGCGTCCCGACGCTGTCTGCTGCCAGCCGATGGCTATTTCGAGTGGTACGCCGAACAAGCCCAGCAAGGTCAGCCGAAGAAGGGCCAGCAGAAGCAGCCGTACTTCATCCATCGCAGCGACGGCGAGCTCCTGGCGATGGCGGGGATCTATGAGTTCTGGCGTGATGATGCGCGGCCCAGCGGTGACCCAGACGCCTGGCTGAGCACCTGCTCGATCATCACCACGACCGCGACCGATGCCCTGGGCCATCTCCACGACCGCATGCCGATGATCGTCCAGCGCGATGCCTGGGCCGACTGGCTCGACCCGCGACGTACCGACCCGGCCGAGGCGCTGGAGCTGCTGCGGGTCACCGATGCGGACCTGCTCGCGGCCCACCGGGTCGGTGCCGCCGTCGGCAACGTCCGCAACAACGGGCCCGAGCTCGTGCAGCCCATGGAGCTCCCGTGACCAGCCCGACCGCCGGACCCAGCGCGGAGATCGTCGACATCACCACCGATCTCGGGCCCGCGCGCATGATGTGCACGGTCCCGGAAGCACCGGTCTCGGTCCTGTTGTTGGGACATGGGGCGGGTGGCGGTGTCGACACCCCCGACCTCCTTGCTCTCACCGCCCTGAGCGGCCAGGGGGTTGCTGTGCTGCGGTTTGAGCAGCCGTGGCGGACGGCCGGCAAGCGGGTTGCCCCGGCACCCGCCCGCTTGGATAGTGGCTGGCTGGCCGCGCGGGCGTACGCCGACACCCGCTTCGGTGGCCTCCCGCTCTTCCTCGGCGGGCGCAGCGCTGGCGCGCGGGTGGCCTGTCGATCCGCGGCGAGCCAACCGCTCGCGGGCTCGGTCCCGGTGGCGGGCGTGGTCGCGCTGTCCTTCCCTCTGCATCCACCCGGCAAACCTGAGTCCAGCCGGGCCCCGGAATTGCTGGGCCCCGGCTGCCCGGTGCTGGTCGTGCAGGGCGAACGGGACCCGTTCGGTACGCCCACCGAGATCGCCGACACCATGGCCGAGGCCCAAGGGCAGGAAGAGGCGCAAGGACATGAACTGGTCGCGGTTCCCGGCTGCGCGCATGAGTTCAAGCCGGCGAAGCGTGGACCGCTGAATCCGGCTGAGGTAGCGGACCTCATCGTCGAGTCCGTCGGTGCGTTCCTCGCCAGGCACAACAGCTCCATCGCCAGGGCTGCTGGGCGGGCGGGGGGGGAATAGGACCCGACGCCCGGGGCGTTAAGGGGGTGATGGTCACCTTCGAAACCAAGAGCCCGGTACTGTCCTATGTGATGACACTGCCGCGGACCAACGAACCGACCAGCCCGGACGAGCTCGACCGGGCTGATCAGCCCGCCGTCGACGCGTCCGCCAATGACCTGGCGGCCACTGACATGGCAGCCGACGACCTGCCCGC
>JAUNUL010000316.1 GCA_030538175.1 Propionibacteriaceae bacterium
GACACCCTCAACGTGTTCAGGCGGGACACCGTGCACCAGGTGCCACACCTTCGCGGGCGGTGCGTCGACCGTCGGCAACGGCATCCCGTCGCCGACCAGGTCCCAGCCGACTTCCATCACGCAGGTGACATCGGCGACCTCGAGCAGGCCGAGGTCGGGAACCGTGCCCGGATTGGCGACCACGAGGCGCGCTCCGGATTCGCGCAGGGCGTCCATCGTGCCGAAGGTCCAGTGGTCGACCTGCGGGACGGTAGGCACGCGGTCCAACATGACGGCATCGATGCCGTACCAGTGCGACCAACGCTCCGCGTCCAGCAACACCTCGGCCGTCGGCCGCGCGCCGTAGGCCACGTCGACGTAGCCCACGAGCGGCACCTCCCGTGGCTCGGCGAGCACCGGGGCGTAGTAGGGGTCCACATCCTGGCCGGGCCCGTCGAAGACGTTCACCACCGCGAACGCGACGTCGAGGCGTCCGGACAGCAAGGCCTGCCACGCCGTGGGGTGCTCGGCCGGGTGCAGGTAGAACGGGACGGCCGTGCGCATCACCACACCGCCGGGTCCGCCAGCCGTCGCGCGCCGACCGTCAGCGCGACCACGATCGACGTCGCCGCCAGAGCGGAGAGGGCCCCCGGGGCCACGAGGATGACCGCCCAAGTGGCAGCGGCAGCCGTGCACGAGAGCACAACCGCCCCGACCTGCGACCCGGTGCCCAGCATGACCAGGACGCTCGCCACGATCCCGCACGTGGTGATCGTCACCAGCAGCGGCACCTCGGCCAGGGGCAGGCCGAGCATGGGCGCGGCCAGCATGGCGGCGCCGACGCCGACGGCCACCAGGCTTCCGGCCCACAGCACGCCCACCGCCCCCGTCGCCCGGCGCGCGCCGGCGATGCTGGTCAACCGCCCGGTCGACCACGACATCACCATGCGGGCGAACTCCTGCAGGGGTTCGGCCAAGCCGGTCACAGTCAGGGTGGCGACCACCACCAGCGTTGCGGACGCCCCGGCCTGCAGCACCAGCCCCACGAGCGCCCCCACTTGGCTGAGCACCTGAACGGTGGAGAGGAGCCCGATCATCAACGCGCCTTCAGCGGCCTCGGCCGGGGTGGTCCGCGCCCGCGGGACCTCCTCGACCAGGGCGGCGATGGCGACCAGCACAGCGACCGTCAGGCCCGGGATGTGGTCGAACTCGGTGCCCGGGATCTGGTGCCCGAGCACGGCGACCAGTGCGGCCAGCAGCACCAGCCCCACCCAGGGCAGGCGGATGGAGCCGATCATGCCGATGCCCGCCGTGATGCCCCACAAGGCTGCGACGGCCACGGCCGGGTCTCCGGTGGCCAACGATCCGATGACCCCGGCGATGATGACGACGGCCCCGAGCCCGAGCCCGACCCGGGAGCCCATGCCGCGGTCACCGCGTCCGTGACCCCACCACAGCACGGAGCCGACGACGATGCTGCCGACCCAGGCCGCGACGCCGGTGAGGGCGATCGCCACCGGGTCCTGGTCGACAATGGACAGGCACAGCGCGACCCCGGCCAGCACGAACAACGACCGCTTCAGCGCCTCGCCGAACCGCGACGGGTCGCGGGGGCTGTCGGCGGGGATCTCGGTCCAGTGCCATACGGCCTGGGCGTGCTCGAACACGGACTCGTACCCCAGCCCTTGGGCGAAGCGGTCGCCGCAGCCGGACATCTCCAGCCGGGCGCTGACCTCGAATGCGTCGACCGCGCCGATCACGGTCGACGGGATCTCGACGAGCGCTTGGTCGACGTGGCTCGACAGCGACTGGCTCATGATGCCTCCGCCAACGCTGGCGCGGGCCGCACCGGATCGGGCTGGGGCCGCACCCTGAAGGGACGTCCGGCAGCGACCGATTCGAGGGCTTCGCGGTAGGATCCGGCGCACACCTGCAGGGTGAAGTTCGCCAGCGCGCGCTCGTGCGCGGCGGCGCCCATCGCGTGGCGGCGGGGGGCGTCCAGCAGGAGGTCGGCCAGCGCATTCCCGAGGGCGGCCGGATCCCGCGGGGGCACCACGACCCCGCAGCTGCCATCGCGGTCGGTGCACTCGCCGACGCCGCCCACGTCGGTGTTGACGGTGGGACGCCCCGACATCATGGCCTCCAGGACCGTGAACGGCAGCCCCTCCGAGATGCTCGACAGCACCACCACCTGGCCCGCCTCGATGGCCGGGTTCGCGCTCGGCGTGGGCCCCTCGAAGACGACCGCATCGATCAGGCTGAGCTCGGCGATGCGGGCCTCGACGCGAGCTCGGTAGGCCTCGTTGCCCACGGGCGTGGGCCCGAACAGGCGCAGCTTCGCCGCCGGAACGCGCCCGCGCGTCACAGCGAACGCCTCGACGAGCGTCACGAGGTCCTTGAGCGGGTCGATCCGGCCGACGAACGACACCACCGGCTCGGCCGGCTCGTCGGGCAACAGGGGGAAGGAGGCCGGCTCCACGCCGTTCGGGATCGTGTGGATGCGCGTCGGGTCGGCACCCAAGCGGGCGGCCCAGCGGCCGTTGAAGTCCGAGACCGGGGTGACCAGGGACGCCTCGCGATACGCCAGCCGACACACGGCCCGGGAGAAGGCCATCAGCGTGTAGCGCATCGACCACGCCCAGCCGGTGGCGGCCAACGCCAGGTAGCGCTCGCGCAGGTGGACGCCGTGCTCGGCCAGAACCATGGGCGTCCCGTCCTGCCACAGGCGGGCCATGCTGAGGAGCGCGGCGGGTCCGTTGCTGGAGGCCAAAGACACATCAGCCTTCGGCCAACGGGCACCCAGGACGGCCAGCATGCGGTCGGCGAAGGCGCTGGTCTTCGCGGCCAGTGCGGCCGGGAGGGGCGGCAGGTACGGGCGCTCCCTTCGGTGGCGAGCCCAGGCCTCAAGCAGCGCGGGGGTCGACCCCTCCGCGAGCAGCAGCTGGGCCAGTGGCGGGCCGTCCGACCGCGCCAGTTCCTGCAACGCCGGGCGCAGGCGCTCCATGTTCTGCTCCGGGCCGTACGGCAGAGCCGCCCGCCACACCTGGCGCAGGGCCTCCCGCACGTCCGCACGCCGTTGACGGGTGCGCCGACCCCACCAACCCAGGGTCAGGGCCGGCGGGTCCCACATCGGCACCAACGTCGTCGACGCCAGGTTCGCCGGCGGCTCCCACACACTCGCCCGCTCGCGCCCGACCAGGGTGACGACGTGCCAGCGGTGCTCGGGTATGTTCCTGACCAACTGGTCCGCCCAGGTGCTGACCCCGCCCCTCACGACGGGGTACGTTCCCTCGTTCAACAGTGCGATGTCCACAGCGCATCACGGGGTCCTCATGGTCGGGAACGCGGCAGGCTCCAGCTTCAGCAGATCCTCGGCCAAGGTGGACTCGGGCACGAACGGCTTCACCGATGCTACCGGTGCCACCATGCGCCTGGACGCCGCGGGTGCGGTCCCGCTGCCCGTCGAGGACCAGGCCACGCTGGTCGCGAAGCCGGAATCCGCCGCCAACTGGAAGGACCGCACCGCGCCACCGGCGAGCGCCGAGCGTGACGACAGCTCGCC
>JAUNUL010000317.1 GCA_030538175.1 Propionibacteriaceae bacterium
CGGGTGTAAACGTGGTCGGGTCCGGGCTGAAGGGTCGCCTCATCCCTCGAGTGCTCCTCGAAGTTGACTGGGGTTTGACAGGATGCATACTGTATTCTGTTAAGCCTGTTAACTAAGCCGGAGTTAACTCAGCCCATTTGGTCGGGGGGACCATCTCGTGCGCAGAACCAGCACGCGCTTCACTGTGCTGTTCAGTGTGCTGTTATTCGTTCTGGCGCTAATGCCAGTTGCCCCTGCCAGCGCCAGTGACCTGGACAATCGACCAGTAGTCACCTACCCGTCGAGCGACATGCTCACCACGAGGGACCGTCCGATTAACGGTGTAAGTGGTGGTTTTCATTATCGGTTCTCAGCTGCTGGCATGCGGTCGGCGAAGGTGATCGCGAACGCGTTGAGTGCTGGCTTCCAGCGTGTCACCCATCTGGTTTGGCCGGTGCCTTTGGGGTCCAGAGATCGGGTGACCAGGTAGAGGGTCTTCATCGCAGCCTGCTCGTTGGGGAAGTGACCACGGGCCCGCACCGCCCGACGGTAGCGGGCGTTGATCGATTCGATGGCGTTGGTGCTGCAGAGCACGCGCCGGATCTCAACGTCGTAGGCCAGGAACGGGATGAATTCTTCCCATGCGGAGCGCCACAACCGGATCATCGCGGGATACGGCTTGCCCCATTTCTCGGCGAACTCGTCCAACGCCTGGGCTGCGGCATCGACGGTCGGCGCTTGGTAGATCGGTTTCAGATCCGCGGAGATCTGGTCCCAGTATTTGCGGGAGGCGTACCGGAACGTGTTACGGATCAGATGGATGATGCAGGTTTGCACGATCGCGTGACTGAACACCTGGTTGACGCTGTCCGGCAGACCCTTCAAACCGTCACAGACGATGAAGAACACATCATTCACGCCCCGGTTCCGCAGGTCGGTGAGGACTGCGAACCAGAACTTCGCAGATTCGCCGCCACCGTTGGTGCCGGGCCAGATCCCGAGGATGTCCTTGTGACCGTCCAGATCGACGCCGATCGCGGCGTAGAACGGCTGGTTGGCGACCTGCCCGTCACGAACCTTGACCATGATCGCGTCCACGAAGATCGCCGCATACACACTCTCCAAGGGCCGTGACCACCAACCCGTCATCTCCTCGATCACCTTGTCGGTGATCCGACTGATCGTGTCCTTGGACACCGATGCGCCGTAGATCTCGGCGAAATGCGCCGAGATCTCCCCAGTGGTCAGCCCCTTCGCATACAGGCTCAACACCAGCTGGTCCAGATCAGTCAACCGGCGCTGCCGCTTCTTGACGATCTGAGGCTCGAAGCTGCCCTCACGGTCCCTGGGCACCGCGATCTGCACAGCACCCGCGTTGTCGGTGATGATCGTCTTGGACCGTTTCCCGTTACGCGAGTTGCCGAGGTTACGACCCATCGGATCGTGCTTGTCATAGCCCAGGTGCTCGGCCATCTCCTCATCCAGGGCGGTCTCGATCACCGTCTTGGTCAACGCCTTCAACAACCCGCCCGGACCAGTCAACGCCACTCCCTGCTCGCGGGCCTGGCGCACCAGGTGGGCGATCGCGTCCGTCTCGGCTCGAGACAACTCGGCCGGCAGATCCTCAAAACTCCTATTCGAAGATGGGCCCATACCCACCAGTGTGTCGGTCATCGCGACCCTTCCTGCCCTACCGGGCGGTCAAGCCACTTACACCGTTCCCGCGATAGACCCACCGGCACCCTGGGTGCGATCCCGTTCTATGTGGCCGGCGCCGGATTGCTCGGGCTGTTCGTCTTCTTCCTGCGTCGTTCGCGTCGCGAGCAGCGCACCGACGCCACCGCCTGAGCGGTGGGCAGCCTGATCATCCCGTAGGAGGTTAGTTGAACTTGGCCAGTCAGGGACGCCCGCGCCGAGCGGGCTTGAGACAGTGGACGCCTTGGGTCTTCTTGATCCTGGGCCGAGCAATAGTCAAGACCTGTGGATGGCGTGTTTACGCGGCTTGGGCGTCGGCTGCTGATTCTTGGGGTCGTTCGACGAGTTTGCCCCTCGTGAAGGTGGCCCCGGCGCGGACGAGGGCGACGAGGTGGGGGGCGTTCACGGCCCGCCAGCGGGCTTGGGCGGAGTCCAGCAGCTTGTAGGCCATCGCGATGCCGGCTGCGCGTGAGCCGGGGCCCTTGGTGACCCGTTGCCGGAGCCGGACGGTGGCGAAGGTCGACTCGATCGGGTTGGTGGTCCGCAGGTGGATCCAGTGCTCGGCGGGGAAGTCGTAGAGGGCGAGGAGCACGTCGAGGTCGTCGGTGATCTTCGCGGCCGCTTTGGGCCACTTGGTGCCGTAGTCGGCGGCGAAAGCCTTCGCGGCCGTCTGGGCGTGGTCGACGTCTTCGGCGTTGTAGATCTCGGCCAGCGCCTTCTTCGCCCCCGGGTGGGCGGACTTGGGCAGCGCGGCCAGGACGTTGCCCATCTTGTGCCACCAGCAGCGCTGCTCCCGGGTCTGTGGGAACACGTCCCGGAGGGCCTTCCAGAAGCCCAGGGCGCCGTCGCCGACCGCGAGCACGGGGGCGCGCATGCCGCGGCGTTTGCAGTCCCGCAGCAGGTCGGCCCACGACTCCGAACTCTCCCGGAACCCGTCGGCGAGGGCGACCAGTTCCTTGGTGCCGTCGGCACGGACGCCGATCATCACCAGCAGGCACACCTTGTCGGCCTCCAGGCGGACCTTGAGGTGGATGCCGTCGACCCACAGGTACACGTAGTCGACGTCGGCCAGCGACCGCTTCCCGAACGCCGCGGCGTCGTCTTGCCACTGGCTGGTGAGCCGGGTGATCGTCGCTGCGGATAGGCCCGCGGTGGAGCCGCAGAACTGCTCCAACGCCGGCACGAAGTCCCCGCTGGACAGCCCATGCAGGTACAGCAGCGGCAACACCTCCGCCACCCCGGGTGACTTGCGGGCCCACGCGGGCAGGATCGCCGAGGAGAACCGCTGCCGCTCCCCGGTCGCCTGGTCGACGCGCTGGTCGTTGACCCGCGGCGCCCGCACCGGTACCGCCCCCGCGGCGGTGGCGATCGCACGCGCCTGGTGGTAGCCGTTACGGACCACCAGCCGCCGACCGTGCTCGTCGACCTCGTCGGCGTGGGCCTCGATGTAGGCGGCGACTTCGGCCTGCAACGCCGCCGCGAGCATCTGCCGGGCACCCTCGCGGGCCAACTCGTCCAACAACGAGCTCCCCACCGCGGCCGGGGTGTGCTCGTTGGTCTGGTTCTCCTCGTGGACTACCTTGGGCATGGGCGTACCTTCCCGAACCAGCGCGTCAACGCCGGCTCCTGATCAGAACTACATGGGTCTTCAGATCATCCTCGGGAAGGTGCGCTCCCTCACCTCACCCCGCCGAGGACGTCCACAGGTTCCGATCATTGCTCTCCTGGGCCTGCTCGTGCTCGGGTATCCCTCGCTGGCCAGCTACTTCGAACACCAACGCGATCTGGGTGAGATCACCG
>JAUNUL010000318.1 GCA_030538175.1 Propionibacteriaceae bacterium
GCCAACGGGGAGCGGCGCAGGAGCGCCACCTCGGAGCCGGGCGTGAAGCCCAGATCGAACAGGCGGCGGGCGACGTCGGGGGCGATGTCGGTGCGTACGCCGGCGATGATCGCCCGGTCGCCGCGGCCGAGGTCCGCAAGTGTCCGGTGGGCGTGGGGATCGGGCCCGGACATGGTGCGAGAGCTGAGCTTGCGGCTGAGAGCGTTCATTGCTCGTGGTCCTTTCCGGGCGGCTCGCACGAGCCGTAAGAACAAGGTAAGCCTTGCCTTCGTTCTTGTCTGCCGAAGGGGTGCGAGACCTTCATCACAAACTCGCTGGAGATTCTGCTTGGATGGCGAGGGGATGGTGCTAGGATGTTCTCATCGTCAAAGTGATCGGAGATCCGATGGTGAAGGACAGCCCCCCAGCAAGTCGGCCCGAGCCGGAGAAGACGGAAAAGATCACCGTCAACCTCGGCATCGTCGACCTGGGGGAAATCGACCTGTTGGTGCAGGAAGGCTTCTATGCCAACCGCACCGATTTCATCCGCTCGGCCATCCGGGCCCAGCTGGCGACCCGAGCGGCGGCGGTGCAACAGACCGTCATCCGTCGGACGCTCCAACTGGGCAACCATCACCTCTCCCGTGCTGACCTGGAAGCGCTCCAGGCGGCGGGGGAGATGACCGAGGTGCGCGTCCTCGGTCTGGCCTCCATCGCCAACGACGTCACACCCGAGCTGGCGCTGGCCACTATCGCCTCCATCGAGGTGTTGGGCGCCTTCCGGGCAACCCCCGCAGTCAAAACCGCCCTGCGCGCACGGATCGTCTGATCCGTTGAGCTCGGGCGGCCCGCCCGAGCCACCTTGCCGGATCCGCTGATCCGAGTTTCCGCCAAGCCTTCGTTTGGCGACCCCACGCACCGCGCGGTCCTGTGCGACGCGACCCCATTCAGTCCCTGAGGAGATTTGTCATGCCCATTTCCGCATCCGTTCCCAACCAGGCTGCCCTGAGCGAGGCGCTCGGCCTGGTCACCTCCGGTCGGCTCAACGAAGCGACCGTGCTGATTCAACAGGCGCTCGGCGGGGCACAGCCTGCCCCGGTCCAGACGCCGCGGGCCACCTGCCGGACGGCCACGCCCCGGCGCCCTGCATGTCGACAGGACCGCACGGCCGCTCCGAGTTCACCCGGTGTGCCACGCTTCGATCCTTCGTCTCTGCCAGGCCTGGACCTCGGGTCCCTGCCCGGGCTCGACCTCAGCGCCTTGCCCGGCCTGCCGGGTGGGGGAGCGGCGGTCACCAGCCGGCCGTACCGTCTCCATGTCCCCGCCGAGCTGCCCCAGGGGCCGCGCCCGCTGTTGGTGCTGTTGCATGGGGGCACGCAGGACGCCGCATCCTTTGCTGACGCGGCCGGGTTCAATGCCCTGGCCGATGAGCACGGGTTCGTTGTCCTCTATCCCGAGCAGGTCGCGGCGGCGAATCCGATGCGGTACTGGAATTGGTTCAACCGCGCCGACCAACAGCGCGGATCGGGCGAGCCGGCGATCCTGGCCGCCCTTGTCGAGGAGGTCGCATCGACGCACGACATCGACCGTTCCAAGGTCTTCGTCGCCGGGTTCTCTGCGGGTGCGGCGATGGCGAGTGTGTTGGGTGCGACGTACCCCGATGTCTTCGCCGGCATCGGCGTCCATTCCGGTCTCGCGCACGGTGCCGCCACGGACATGATCAGTGCGTTCGCCGCGATGCGACAGGCGCCCGCGACGGCCCCGGTCGGCGCCGTGCCCGTGATCGTCATTCACGGTGATGCCGACCCGACGGTGCATGTCAGCAATGCGGGTGGCGTACTCGATCAGTTCGCCCCCGCCGGGGCCAGCCGGCGTACGCTCCGCGAGCACATCGGCGGACGGGACGTGGAGCGGACGGTCGTCGAGCGGGACGGGCGACCGGTCGCCGAGCGGCTGGTCATCCGGGGCGCCGGCCACACGTGGTCGGGTGGTCGCGCGGGTGGATCGTACGCCGACCCGACCGGCCCGAACGCTGCGGCGGAGATGGTGCGCTTCTTCGCGCTCTGACCGGTCGACCGGGGGCGGGCGTCAGGCGCGTTCGTCCCTGGGCTTCTCGGGCACCAAGGGGGCTTCACCGGTGGGATCCATGACTAGGTCGTGCTCGTTGGTCTCGTCGCGGTGCTTGCCCTTGCCGAACGGCAGGACGTGCAGGATCGCGACGAGGATGCCACCGATGATCAGGCCGAACACGAACGAGAAGAACGTGTTGACCAGCCAGCCGAGGAAACCACCCAGAGGCCCGGTGGCGTCGCGGACGAGCACTTCGAGGTGGTGGACGAAGTCATAGGGCGCGGTCCAGCCGAAACCGAGCTCGTGGTGGAGGTCATAGAGGCCCTTGAGCAGGATGTGGCCACCGACCCACAGCATGGCGACGGTGCCGATGATCGACAGTGCCGCGAGAACCTTCGGCATGGCGTTGACCAGCCCGTTGCCGAAGGCCTGGGAGCCCTTGCTCTGGCCCGTGGCGATCTTCAGGCCGATGTCATCCATCTTCACGATGAGCGCGACGGCGCCATAGACGCCGATGGTGATGAGCACAGCGACCACGGCGAGCGTGCCGGCCTTGACGAACATGCTCGCGTCCTGGGCGATCGTGCTCAGGGCGATGACCATGATCTCGGCGGACAGGATGAAGTCGGTGCGGATCGCACCCTTGGTCATCTCTTTTTCCTGGTCGGCACCCTGGGTGACGACCGGCTTGGCGTGGCCACCGTGTCCGCTGACCTTCTCCCAGAGCTTTTCGGCGCCTTCGTAGGACAAGTACAGGCCGCCGAGCATCAGCAGGGGAGTCAAGATCCAGGGGATGAACTCACTCAGGACCAGGGCGGCGACCAGGATGATCGCCTTGTTGACCAACGAGCCCTTGGCGATGTTCTTGATCATCGGGAGCTCGCGGTCGGGGGTGAACCCGGTCACGTAGCGCGGTGTCACCGCGGCATCATCAACCACGACGCCGGCGGCCTTGGCGCTCGCCTTGCCGGCTGCGGCGCCGATGTCATCCACCGATGCGGCGGCCAGCTTGGCCATGGCTGCTATGTCGTCCAATAGTGCTGCCAGTCCGCCACTCATGAGCAAGCCCTCCGGGTGTCCGCAATCCTCACCCGGACAGAGTAGGGCTTCAAGAGCTGACCCAGGCTTGAGCCCAGCTGGCTGAACATGTCAGATTCGCGGTTTAGCTGGTGAGCGCGCCCTTTTCCGCGAGGACATCGTCGATCAACTGCACGACTGCCTCTCCGCCAACGACCGGTCCGCCAGCGACGAGACCGTCGACGCCGAGGATGACGGCGGCGGGGGTGCCACGAATCTGGAATGCCTGAGCGGCAGTGTCCTCGTGGTCGGCGTACAGGATGACGGGTGCGATGTTGGCGAACGACGGGGCTGCGGACTCGTCGTGAAGCACCGCATGGATCGCGATCGGCCAGAGCTTGG
>JAUNUL010000319.1 GCA_030538175.1 Propionibacteriaceae bacterium
TCGTTGTCGGCTAGCGTGACGGCGTGGAACGCACCTTGCTGGAGATCGAGTCCCTCGCGGAGTTCGACACAGAGATCGCCAAGACGACCCGACTGGACGGCTGGCTGGTGCAGTCGGTGGACCTGTCCGAACGCGGCGCTGAACTCCGGCGCGTTGACCCGGCGGGGGCGATGTTTCTCGGTTGTACGCTGACCGACCGCACACACCTGGGCCTGATCCGCCGCGGCGCCCATGTGTTCCCGCGGATCGGCCAGGTGCCCTTCAATCCCTATCGGGCCACGCTCTATTCCGCAGCCGAGCTCTATGACACCGCGTCGTACGCCGACAGCACCGACGCGCGGGTCTATGACTGGCTGCGGACCCGGCTCCCCCACCCGGCCCTGCCGGACACTCTGGCGATGACCCTGCACGACCACGCGGTCACCGATGCCCTGGACCAGCTGAAGATCCACCGGGACCGGACCATCGGGATCATGGGCGGGCATAAGTTGCGTCGCGACGAACCGGGGTACGCCGCCGCCGCTCACCTTGCCGCCACGCTCGCCGAACAGGGCGCGGTGATCCTCACCGGAGGCGGCCCCGGTGCGATGGAGGCAGCGAATCTCGGGGCCAGGTTCACCGGCTGCCGGCGCCTGCTGGACGACGCCTGTGCCGAGCTCTCGGTCGTGCCGTCGTTCACCCCTGACATCGACGCTTGGGCACAGACAGCCCTGCGGGTGCTGACGTCCTGTCCCGACGCCGCGGAGGTCACGTCGATCGGGATCCCGACCTGGCATTACGGACACGAACCGCCCAACGTGTTCGCCAGCCACATCGCCAAGTATTTCCAGAACGCCCTGCGCGAGGACGAGCTCCTGCGGATGGCCCGGGCCGGGATCGTGTGCCTGCCGGGTGCAGCGGGCACGATTCAGGAGATCTTCCAGGCCACCACGATCAACTACTACGCGACCGACGACGAACCGGTGGTGCCCATGGTGCTGGTCGGGCGGGCGTACTGGACCGAGACCTTCCCGGCCTGGCAGCTGCTCAGCACCCTTGGCCGGGGCCGCCGGATGGAACAGGTCATCCACCTCGTCGACGACCCCGCCGAGGTGCCGGACTTGCTGCGGATCGGTTGATCGTCCCGGGCCTCGTCAGGACTCGATGAGGTCCTGCGCTTCGACTCGTCAGGACTCGATGAGGTCCTCCGTGCCGCCGAGGGAGTGCACGACCGTGCGCGTGCGCTGGAGCGCGACCTTCAGTCGCTGCTGATCCCCCTTGCCGCCGGCGATCGCCTGGTTGATGAGATACAGCCGGGCGGGTGACCCCGATCGCGACCCCGTGACGAGCGTGGGAATGAACTCGGCGCGTGCCACCTCGAAGCGGCCATCGGCCAGCTCACGGAACGTGAACCGTGCCGTGACGCCTTCATAGCCTCGCGGCACGTCCGATTTGTGTTGGGCCACCAGGTTGCCCAGGCCATAGATGACCCACTTGCCGTGGACCTTGGTCCAGGGCTGCACGACGTGCACGTGGTGGCCGTAGACGAGGTCCACGTCAGCCGAGGCGGTCAACCGCTCGGCCAGCTTCCGCTGCTGGCTGTTGGGCTGCGAGGCGTACTCATCCCCGCCATGGATCGCCACCAGCACGATGTCCGCCCCCGATTCGCGGGCTAGCTTGGCCCGGCGCAGCAAGGTGTCGGCATCGAGATCCGGCACTGACCATGCCTTGTCCTTCGGCCGCGGGATGCCGTTGGTGTCGTAGGTGCCGGTGACGACCGCGATCACGACCCCGCCGGCTGTGGTGAACGTACGCGGGCCCTCCGCCTCGTCTGCCGTCCTCGCGGTGCCGGCATGGGCGATGCCCCGGGCGTCCATGGCGTCCAGCGTCCGGACCAGCCCGGTCCACCCGTCGTCGAGTGAGTGGTTCGAGGCCGTTGTGCACAGGTCGTAGCCCACCGCCTTGACCGCATCGAGGGTCTCCTGCGGCGCTCTGAACGCCGGGTAGTAGCTGTAGGGCCCGTCTGGCTTCGCCACTGGCACCTCGTTGTGACAGATCGCCAGGTCAGCCGCTTCGACCACCGGGCGGATCCCCTCCAGCAGAGGCAGGAAGTCCAGGCCCGTCCCATTCGGCCGGACGTCTTGGGTCGAGGACGGGGACGCTGACGGTCTCTGGCTCGGGGTCGCGGCAACGGTGGCCGGTCGGTTCGTCGCGGCGCGCTGGGCATCGAACACCAGGGTGTTGTGCCACAGCAGGTCGCCGTTCATCACGACCGTCGCGGTGCGGTTGCCGCCGGTGGGTGGCGGATTCTGCTGCGCGGACTGCGCTGGGGACGGCGTTGGGGCCGCTGGCGCCGCCGTGGCCGGCAGCGGGGTGGCTGCATCCGTCGGCGGAGCCGGGTGGGCCGCCTCGGGTGGCGTACCGCAGGCGGCGAGGCCGCACGCCATCGCCAGGGCAGCCACCGCAGCAACCCGCCCGAAAGCCGAAAGAACCTTCATGCCGACACTTAAGCCGACAGAAGGTCCTTCCGGAAGCGGAAACGCTAGATCAGATCACACCCAGGGCGATCACTGCATCGGCGACCTTGGTAAAGCCAGCGATGTTGGCGCCCAGCACATAGTTGCCCGGTGCGCCGTATTCCTCAGCGGTTTCCGCGCAGTTCTGGTGGATGCCGACCATGATGTCGCTGAGGCGCTCCTCGGTGTACTCGAAGTCCCAGGCATCCCGTGACGCGTTCTGCTGCATCTCGAGCGCCGAGGTGGCCACACCGCCGGCATTCGCGGCCTTGCCGGGTGCGAACGCGACCCCGGCATCCTGGAGCATCGCCACAGCCTCGGGCGTGCAGGGCATGTTGGCGCCCTCGGCCACCAGGACCACGCCGTTGGCGATGAGGGTCTTGGCGTGATCGGCGTTCAGCTCGTTCTGCGTCGCACACGGCAGCGCGATGTCACAGGGCACATCCCAGATCGAACCGGACTCCACGAACCGGGCCCGACCACCGCGGCGGGCGGCGTACTCGCTCACGCGGGCACGCTCGACCTCCTTGATCTGCTTCATCAGATCAAGATCGAGGCCATCCTCGTCGACGACATAGCCCGAGGAATCCGAGCAGGCGATGACGGTCGCACCGAGCTGGGTGGCCTTCTCGGCCGCGTAGATCGCGACGTTGCCGGAGCCGGAGATGACGACCTTGCGGCCCTCCAGGCTTTCGCCCTTGGTCTTGAGCATCTCGTTGGCGAACAGGACGGTGCCGTAGCCCGTGGCTTCGGTCCGCACAAGCGAGCCGCCCCAGGTGATGCCCTTGCCGGTCAGCACACCGGACTCGTAGCGGTTGGTGATCCGCTTGTACTGCCCGAAGAGGAAGCCGATCTCGCGACCGCCGACGCCGATGTCACCGGCGGGGACGTCGGTGTACTCACCGAGGTGGCGATAGAGCTCGGTCATGAACGACTGGCAGAAGCGCATGATCTCAC
>JAUNUL010000320.1:0-2404 GCA_030538175.1 Propionibacteriaceae bacterium
CGTCGACACCGACCAGATCATCCCCGCCGTCTACCTCAAGCGCGTCACCAAGACCGGCTTCGAGGACGGCCTGTTCGCCGCCTGGCGCAACGACCCCGACTTCGTGCTGAACCAGGCCGATCGGGCCGGGGCGACCGTGCTCATCGCCGGCCCCGACTTCGGCACCGGTTCCTCACGTGAGCACGCAGTCTGGGCCCTGCAGAACTATGGGTTCAAGGTCGTCATCGGCTCGCGCTTCGGTGACATTTTCCGCAGCAACTCCGGCAAGGCAGGCCTGTTGATTGCCGTCATCGAGCAGGACGAGGTGGAGAAGCTCTGGGAGTGCACCGAGGCCAATCCGGCTCAGGAACTCACCATCGATCTCCAGGCGCGAACGATCGACTGCTGTGGCGAGATCGTCACGTTCCAGATCGATGATTACACGCAGTGGCGGCTGCTGGAGGGGCTCGATGACATCGGGCTGACCCTGCGCCACGACGAGGCGATTGCCGCCTATGAGCAGGAGCGCCCGGCATTCAAGCCCAAGACGCTGCCCGCCAAGGTGGCTGGCTGACAGACCGGTTGGTTAGTCAAGCGGCGGGCCCTGAAAACGGGCACCACGCTGACCGATTGGTCGGCGGCAGAACGTCGGGTGACTGACCATATGGTTGGCGATCAGCAGCTTGTTGAGGGTCTGGTCAACTGACTGATCGGTTGGCTAAGTGCGTTGTCAGCGCTGATTCCAGTGTGAAAGGACCGGGGCGATTGCCCCGGTCCTTTTTGTTTGAACGGCAAGGATTCGCTGAGTATCCGGCGGCTTTCCGTGAATATCGACGAAACCTTCCTCAGGGGATGGTGCGCGATATCCCTAGCGCCTAGCTTTGGATAGAGGCGGCGCTGCCCGGTGTCGCTGCATGCGCCCCAGCCTTGGCTGGAGCTCCACGAGAGGCGGACCCGTGAACAAGGCTGAACTCATCGAAGCCCTGTCTGTTCACTTCGGCGGCAACAAGGCTGAGGCCGCTCGCATGCTCAACATCGTGGTGGACACGATCATTGAAGAGACCGTGCGCACGGGCAAGGTTGGCATCACTGGATTCGGGGTCTTCGAAACGATCTCTCGCGAGGAGCGTGTCGTGCGCAACCCCCGCACGGGTGAGCGCAAGACCGCCGAGGCCACCACGGTGGTCCGATTCCGGCCGGGCTCCGAACTGAAGGCCTATGCCAGCGGTGAGAAGGAGTTGCCGCCGCGACCGACGACCGTGCGGGATGTCCGGGGGCCCAGCAAGAAGAAGTAAGCGGCGATGGAAACGAGAGTGCGCCCCGAAACCTGACCAAATGTGGGGTCGGACGCACCTATTGCGCTGGACCCCGTATTTGGTCAGGTTTCGGGGCAATGGGGCTCGTCGAGCGCGGGGGTCCGTGGGGTGCCGATCGCTCGGCGCGTGGTGGTCAGATCCAGAGGTGGCGGATGCCGCCGGCGGCATCGCGCACCAGGTGGACCCGCTGTCCGGCCGCCAGCGAGCGGAACTCGCGTCCGAGTGCGGAGGCTGGGGCGTACGCCCGGGTTCCCGCGGCCAGCACGACCTCCCACCCGTCACCCCCGGCGCCCATCCCTGTTGAGCCTTCCTGGTCTGGGCCGACTGTTCCCACAGCGTCCGTCTCTGGACCAGAAACTCCTGGTCCACGCGCCTTCAGGCCACTCCATCCGGGGCCGACCACCGTGCCGGTCGTGTGCTCGGCCAACTGACCGTCGGCGATGAGTGAGGCCAAGGGCTCGTCGAGCCCCAGCGGGATGGCTCGCAGAAGGTCGTCAGGCTGATCAGCGTCGAGCCGCAAACCGGCAGCGACGGCCAGTTCCTGGGCTCCCGAGTCGGCGTGACGGGTAGCGGAGTCGGGGCCGAACAGCGGGGACAGTGGTACGCCGCGGGCGGCGAGCAGCGTGGTCCCGGTGCCGACATCGTCACGCACGAACCAACGTCCCGTGCCCACGCAACCGGTGAGCGTGTCGGCGAGATCAGTCGCGGTGAGGGCCGGCAGGTCCGCCACTGTGGCGACGATGAACTCACAGCCGTCGACGAGCAAGGCCGCTGCGCCCGCGTTGATGGCGGCGTTCATCCCCGAGCGCGGATCTGCCACGACCCGAACGGCCGGGCCGTAGGCAGCGAGCAGGGGACCGATGCCCGGGGCCGTGGTCACCACGACCAGTTGATCAACGACCTCCGCGCACGCCCGCGCGACCGTCACGGCCATGAGCGCGGCTAGCCGCCCGCGGTGTGCCGGCGCCAGTGCGGTCATCCGGGATTTCGCCCGGCTGAGGTCCTTGATGACCATGACGGCACCGCTGCGGGGCGGGGAAGTGGACATGGTCGGATCATGCCACGATCCGATGCTCGGCCTCGTGATGAGCCACCGGCGCGCAGCACCA
>JAUNUL010000320.1:2414-3449 GCA_030538175.1 Propionibacteriaceae bacterium
GGCACGCAGGTCGGCTCGGGCGCACATGTCAGCTCGCGCCCCGGGCGCGGCACCACCATGACGACCGAAGCGCGCTGGGCCGACTCGACATCCACCACAGTGGCGAGGTGGGGTGCGTCGAGTGCCCGACGGCAGCGCTAAGGTGAGCCGACCGGCCGAGCCGTGCAAGGAGGGTGCCCGTGTCCCGTGAGATTGCACGCCTGCCACTGCGGCAGGTCATCAACGAACCCGCCGAGCCGGTCCTGCGCGGCACGGTCCGGACACTGGCTGCCATCCTGCGTCTCCTCACCCACCAGGATTGGCGTGGCCGGGACAAGATCCCCGCCAGCGGTGGGGTGGTGTTCGTGGTCAACCACATCTCGAACTTCGATCCGCTGGCCTATGGCCACTTCCTGGCCTGGGCAGGCCGCTGGCCCCGATTCCTGGCCAAGGAAGCGATCTTCACCGTGCCCGGGCTGGGTTGGGTCGCCAGTCGCTCAGGTCAGATCATGGTCCGCCGCGGGGGTCCCGAAGCGCATCAGGCCGTCGATGCTGCGGTGGCCGCGATCCGGGCGGGCCGCAGCGTGTCCGTCTATCCGGAGGGCACCATCACCGCCGACCCCGAGACCTGGCCGATGACCGCTCGCACGGGTGCAGCACGCATCGCGCTGACCGCGGGGTGCCCCGTGATTCCGATCGGCCAATGGGGCGCCAACCATGTGCTGCCGGGCAAGAAGCTCACCTGGCCCCGACTTTTCCCACGGAAGACAATGCACCTGCTCGCCGGTGACCCGGTCCAACTCGATGACCTGCGCGGCCGTTCGCTCGACGAGGAGGTGCTCGATGAGGCGACCGAGCGGATTCTCGACGCCATCACCGGCCTCGTGGCGACCTTGCGTGGAGAACAGCCGCCTCCGGGGCGATGGGATATGGCCGCCGGTCGGCGTCTGACGAAGGGGGCGCGGGCCTGACATCCGAGGCCACGAACGTGACCGTTATGGGCGCCGGCGCCTGGGGGACGGCGTTCGCGATGATTCTGGCCGAGGCCGGCACCAA
>JAUNUL010000321.1 GCA_030538175.1 Propionibacteriaceae bacterium
CGGCACCAACCACCCACCCGTCAGACCGGATCAAGACACACCACCACCGTTCTGACGAACCGATCCGCCTTCGGCCTCGTTGTCAACCCTCGATGTGGCCTCGTCGCTGGCCGTCAGGGGCACCTCCCCAACTCGCACCCCGCCGCCATTCCTGCAAAGGACCAGCGCGGGGTGCGAAGCATGCCCAAGCCCCAGTCCAGGAACACCGATTTCACGCTGACGCCGGGGCTGAGAGCCGAGGCTTGCGTGCTGGAGCGCCGACGTACAGTGGCCGCGTGACTGACCGATCGCTCCAGCCGTCCGGCCGCACCCTTGGCCCCTCCGTTCGCACTGTCGGCGAACTGCGCGCCTCCGGGCACGTGGCCAAGTCGCTGCGGGAGGAGATCCGCGACAACCTTCTGGCTGCTCTCGCCGAAGGCCGTGACCCGTGGCCCGGCCTGCACGGGTTCGAATCGACCGTGATCCCCCAGCTCGAACGAGCCCTGATCGCCGGACACGATGTGGTGCTCCTCGGCGAGCGTGGCCAGGGAAAGACCCGGATCCTGCGCACCCTCGCTGGCCTGCTGGACGAATGGACGCCGGTGATCGACGGCTCGGAGTTGGGCGAGCATCCGTACCACCCCATCACCCTCGCCTCCCAGCGCCGGGCCGACGAACTCGGCGATGACCTCCCCATCGCCTGGCGTCACCGCGATGACCGGTACTCAGAAAAGCTCGCCACCCCCGACACCTCGGTGGGCGACCTCATCGGTGACGTCGACCCGATCAAGGTCGCCGAGGGCCGCAGCTTGGGCGACCCCGAGACGATCCATTTCGGCCTTGTCCCCCGCAGCCACCGCGGCATCGTGGCGATCAACGAGCTGCCCGACCTCGCCGAGCGGATCCAGGTCGCGCTGCTCAACGTGATGGAGGAACGCGACATCCAGATCCGCGGCTACGTTCTCCGCCTGCCCCTGGACGTCCTGCTCGTCGCCAGCGCGAACCCGGAGGACTACACGAACCGCGGCCGCATCATCACCCCACTCAAGGACCGCTTCGGCGCCGAGATCCGGACGCACTATCCGATCGAGATCCTGGATGAGGTCGCGGTGATCCGTCAGGAGGCGCATCTGGTTGCCGAGGTCCCGGACGTTCTCATCGAGATCCTGGCCCGCTTCACCCGTGAGCTGCGCGAGTCGACGGCGGTCGATCAGCGCTCCGGCGTCTCCGCACGCTTCGCGATCGCCGGCGCCGAGACGATGGCTGCGGCCGCGCTACATCGGGCGACCGTACGCGGCGAGTCCGCTGCCGTCGCCCGCCTCGTCGATCTGGAGTCGGCGGTCGACGTGCTGGCCGGGAAGATCGAGTTCGAGGTCGGCGAGGACGGCCGCGAGTTGGAGATCCTGGGTCACCTCCTGCGCACCGCAACCGCGGCTGCCGTACGCGAGCACCTCCGCGGCATCGACTTCGCCGCGTTGGTCCAGGCGATGGATGGCTCCACCCTGGTCACCACGGGCGACCAGGTCACCGCCCAGGAGTTCCTCGACGCCCTGCCCGAAGGCCCGAGTCCCGTCTACGACGAGGTCGCGGACCGCCTGGCCGCGCGTACGCCCGAACAACGCGCGTCCGCACTCGAACTCGCCCTCGAAGGCCTCTATCTCGCCCGCCGGATCGGCAAGGAGACCGGCGGTCGCGAAACGGTCTACGGCTGATGTCCCAGCCCGGTCGCCACACGTCCCGGTACGGCCGCTATCGCGGCGGCCCGGATCCGTTGGCACCCCCGGTCGACCTGGCGGAGGCGTTGGAGCACATCGGCCGAGAAGTCATGGACGGCACGTCACCGGAGCGGGCGATGCGGGAGTTCTTGCGCCGCGGCACCCGCAGCCAGACCGGGCTCGACGACCTCGCGCAACAGATCGCGCGCAAGCGGCGCCAGCTGCTGCAGAAACATCGCCTCGACGGCACGCTCGAAGAGATCCGCCAACTGCTGGATGAGGCAGTCCTCGCCGAACGCAAGCAGCTCGCCCGCGACCTCGATGACGATGCCCGGTTTGATGAGATGCGTCTGGAGAACCTGCCACCGCAGACTGCGGCGGCGGTGAACGAGCTCCGCGACTATGACTGGCGCAGCGCAGAGGCCAAGGCGGCGTACGAGAAGATCGCCGACCTCATCGGGCGCGAGTCGCTCGACCAACGGTTCGCGGGGATGAAGCAGGCGCTCGAGAACGCCACCGACGACGACCGCGCCCGGGTCAACGAGATGCTCCGCGACCTCAATGACCTGCTCGAGACCCACGCCCGCGGCGAGGACACCGACCAGCAGTTCCGCGACTTCATGGCCAAGCATGGCGAGTTCTTCCCGGAGAACCCACAGACGATCGACGAGCTCCTCGATGCCCTGGCCGAGCGCGCCGCGGCGGCCCAACGCATGCGGAACTCGCTGTCCCCCGACCAGCGCGCCGAACTCGATGCGCTCGCGTCGCAGGCGTTCGGTTCGCCGGAGTTGATGGAATCCCTCGCCCTGCTCGATGCGAACCTGATGGCGCTGCGCCCGGGTGAGGATTGGGACGGCAGCGAGGAGTTCCGCGGCCGCGAGGGGGTTGGGTTCGGCGAGGCGGCCGGGTTGATGCAGGACTTGGCCGAGTTGGATCAGTTGAGCGAGCAGCTCTCGCAGCAGTACGCCGGCGCCGCTCTCGACGACATCGACCTGGACGCGCTCACCCGGCAGCTCGGCGCAGAAGCCGCGGTGGATGCCCGCACTCTGGCGGACCTCGAACGCGCATTGCGGGAGCACGGCTATCTGCAGCGCGGCTCCGACAACACGCTGCGGCTATCACCCAAAGCGATGCGACAGCTCGGCAAAGCGCTGCTCAAGGACGTGGCCGAACGCTTGTCCGGGCGGACGGGAAGTCGCGACACCCGGACCGCGGGTGCGGCAGGTGAGCGCACCGGGTCGTCGCGGGCGTGGGAGTTCGGGGATACCGAGCCCTGGGATGTCACCAGAACCGTTGCGAACGCCGTGCAGCGGACGGTCGCCGAGGGACGGGATGCCGCGCGCGGCGTACGGCTCGGGGTCGACGACATCGAGGTCACCGAGACCGAGGCGCGCACCCAGGCCGCGGTGGCGCTGCTGGTCGACACGTCGTTCTCCATGGCAATCGAGGGCCGCTGGGTGCCGATGAAGCGGACCAGCCTCGCGCTGCACCACCTCATCTCGACCCGCTTCCGGGGCGATGCGATGACGGTGATCGGGTTCGGCCGGACGGCGGCGACACTCGACATCGCGGAGCTCACCGCCCTGCAGACCAACTATGGGATCCAGGGCACGAACCTGCACCACGGCCTGCTGTTAGCCAACCGGTTCTTCCGGCGCCATCCCTCCGCCCAGCCAGTCCTGTTGATCGTGACCGACGGTGAGCCGACGGCCCATCTGGAGCCAGACGGGGAGGCGTACTTCGACTATCCCA
>JAUNUL010000322.1 GCA_030538175.1 Propionibacteriaceae bacterium
CCGGGTCAAGAACAACCTGCAGACGGTCGCTGCGTTGCTGCGGATGCAGGCCCGGCGGATCCAGTCCCCGGAGGCCCGGACGGCCCTCACGGAGGCCGTTTCGCGCGTGGCAGCGATCGCGGTCGTGCACGAGACGCTGTCGCAGTCCTATGACGACGCCGTGGAGTTCGATGATGTGGCTGACCGCATGTTGGCCATGGTCGGCGGGCTGGCACTCACCCGCGGCGACACCGTGACGGCCCGGCGCGAGGGGAGCTTCGGGCTCATCCCCGCCGACGTCGCCACCAACCTCTCGCTCGTGGTGACCGAGTTGTGTCAGAACGCGTTGGAGCATGGCCTGGCCGATGCGCACACCGGTCTGGTGCGGGTGGTGCCACGCCTGGAAAACCATCGACTGTTCGTCGAGGTCATCGATGATGGATCGGGTCTGCCGGCCGGCTTCACGCTGGAAGGCTCGCGCAGCCTGGGCCTCAGCATCGTCGGCACTCTGATGACCGACCTCGGCGGGACGTTCGAACTGGGAAACAATCCCGAGGGCCGCGGCTCGCGGGCGGTCATCTCTTTCCCGCTGCATGAACAACTGGTGCCCGGTCTCGACGAGCCCTGAGCAGGTGCGCTGGGGTGGCAGGTGCCAAGCGGTGACGGGTCAGGCAGTGCGGATGCGTGACCGCGCAGCACGGCGCTTCATGGCGCGTCGCTCGTCTTCGGAGAGCCCGCCCCAGACCCCGTGATCCTGGCCGGCTTCGAGAGCCCACTGGAGACAGGCTTCGCGGACTTCGCAGCGCATGCAGACCTGTTTTGCTTCTTCGATCTGCAGAAGTGCGGGGCCTGTGTTCCCGATCGGAAAGAAGAGCTCCGGGTCTTCATCCAGACAGGCTGCCTCGTGGCGCCAATCCATTGTTAAAGCCGTCCTTTGGTTCGTCGGCAACCCGGTCTCCGGTCGCGGCGCTGCGGCGAGGGCTGGGTGCCTATGTGTGCTGACTCACCAAGATTGGCAAGTATCGGTGGGGAATACAAGGGTTCAGACCATCCAGCGGCTCACAATTCCTTTACCCATTGAACAATTGCCCTTCAAGATGAGGGCAGAAATGGGCTGAGGAGGGGTGATTTCGCTGGTCAGGACTAGATTGGTCGCTGTGAGTGAGACATCCGGCGAGGCGATCAGGCCCGAACCCCAGCGCGTGGCACCGACTCCGGTCAAGGTGGCCGCAGCACTCCTGGGGCTCGTCGCGACGGTGGCCGCGGTGCTCGGCGTCCTCGAGGCAGTCAACGTGCGCAGTGAGCGGGCCGTTGTGGGCGTCGGCGCCACGATCCTGTTGGTGGCCTATGCAGCGGCGCTGGTGTTCGTCGCCCGAGGACTGCTGCGGCTTCGGGCCTGGAGCCGGGGGCCGGCGGTCGCCACCCAGGTGGTGCAGTTGCCGGTCGCCTATTCGTTCCTGGGCGGATCCACCACGTGGGTCGCGATGGCGCTCGCGGGGGTGTCCATCACGGCGATCGTGTGCTTGGTGCTGCCCTCGTCCACCCGTGCGCTGGTGCCCCACCTGCTGCGTCGCCGAGAGGGTTAGAGGGCCTCCGACCGGCAGTCCTATTCTCCCTGAGGTTCCTCGGTTGGGGGCGTTGCCAGCACGTCGCGTTCTCGGGCCTCGGCCTCGTGGCGGACTCGGGTGAGGAAGGCCTTGGTGCGTTCCTGACGTGGGTTCAGCAGCACGTCGTTGGGTGAACCCTGCTCGACCACGACACCGTCGTCCATGAAAATCACGCGGTCGGCGACCTCTCGGGCGAACCCCATCTCATGGGTCACGACGATCATGGTCATGCCGTCGCGAGCCAGTCGCTGCATGACGCCGAGGACCTCGCCCACGAGCTCCGGGTCGAGCGCCGAGGTGGGCTCATCAAAGAGCATCAGCTGCGGCTCCATGGCCAGCGCCCGGGCGATGGCGACGCGCTGTTGCTGGCCACCGGAGAGTTGCGCGGGATAGTACGCCACCCGGTCCGCCAACCCCACCTGTTCCAGCAGTGCCAACGCCCGGGCCTTCGCCTGGGCGCGCGGCACTTTCTTGACCTGCACCGGGGCTTCCATGACGTTGCCGAGAGCGGTCATGTGCGGGAACAGGTTGAACCGCTGGAAGACCATGCCGATTTCAGAGCGTTGGCGGGCGATGTCCTTGGCGGTCCGGCGGTGCAGCCGACCACGTCGTTCCTCAATGCCGATCAGCTCGCCGTCGACCCAGATCCGTCCCCCTGTGAGGACCTCCATCTGGTTGATCAGGCGCAGCAGGGTCGTTTTGCCGGACCCCGACGGGCCGAGGAGGCAGACGACCTCACCACGCTGGACCTCGAGGTCGATGCCCTTCAGGACCTCGTTGGGGCCGAACGCCTTGGTCGCGTTCACTGCCCGGACGAGTGGTTCCGCGGTGGCCGAGGGGGTGGGGGCATTCGAGGTGCTCAATGGTCAGTCCTCATCTTGATCTGCTGAGCCTTGTCGCGGACCGAGTTGCCGAACCCCTTGCCGAAGTGACGCTCCAGCCAGCTCTGCCCGATCATCAGGATGCTCGTGGCGATCAGGTAATAGAGGGTCGCGGAAATCAGCACGGGGAACGTCTGATAGGTCCGGGAGCCGATCGCCTTGAGCTGAAAGAACAGCTCGGTCGTCAGCGGAATGGCCAGCAGCAGCGACGTGTCCTTCAGCATGGCGATCGTCTCGTTGCCGGTCGGGGGCACGATGACCCGCATCGCCTGGGGCAGGACGACCCGCACCATGGCCTTGCCGGGGCTCATCCCGAGCGCGTGGGCGGCCTCGGACTGTCCCTTGTCGACGCTGAGGATGCCCGCCCGCGCGATCTCGGCCATGTACGCCGCCTCGGAGGCGGCCATGCCGATCACAGCACCGGCGAGGCCCGCGAAGAGCTGGTTGGCGTTCAACGTGAGGAAGCGCCATGAGGTGTCCGCAGACAGCCCCAACCACTCGATGATCTTCCAGTCGAACGGGATGCCAAGGGCCAGGCCGTCCTGGAAGACGATGCCCAGGGCGCCCATGATCGTCAGCAGCACGTAGCGGGGGATCGCCCGGAAGAACCACGTATAGACCCAGGACACCGTCGACAGGATGGGGTTGTCCGACAGTCGCATCACCGCGAGCACCACCCCGCCGAGCACGCCGATCACCATGCTGAGCACGGTCACCAGCAGGGTGCCTTTGATGAACCCCTCGATGACCGGTGCCTGGTTCATGGCCTGGAAGACGAACGGCCAGTTGAACGCCGGGTTGAAGACGATCATGTTGACGAACATCGCCACGAGCACGGCGATGATCGCTACGGCGATCCAGCGCAGGGGGTGGCGGACGGGCACTGCATGGATGGGACCGGGACGCTCGGTGGGGGACGGCGTGCCGGCCGCCTCCCCACCGTCCCGGCTTGCCGACGGGCCTGTTG
>JAUNUL010000323.1 GCA_030538175.1 Propionibacteriaceae bacterium
ACTTCCGTTTGCGCCGCGACTTGAGCCATAAGGACCCGGCGGCGAACGCGAGATAGCCGACCAGCCATGCCGCGAACAGCGGAATGCACCACCACGCCCAGCCGACCTCCTGCGTACGCAGGATCGCGCCCAGCCAGAACGGGGCGATGAGCATCGCCCACGCGCCATGCTGGTTCGGCATCCACCCCGTCTGCGTGCTCGGGCGGGATTTCGTCCGGGGTTTCGCGGGATGGATGGTCGTGGTCATGGCGAAATAGTACGCCGGATCCCGTGGAAACTAAGGCCTGCTCGCACCCTGAGGCTCGCGTCCGGCGCGGTTGATGCAGTTGCGGGGGTCGGGCCCGCGCTGCGTCGGCGCTCTGCCAACGACCCAGCGGTGAAGGCGTTGGGCCGAGGTGGACCTGGTCAGAAGGTCGGGTACCGCCGCTCCGGCATGCTCTGCACCGTTCGGGAGGCGGCCGTGAGGGGTTCCGCGTTCGGAGTGAGCTCGACCTTGATCACCTTGCCCTTGATGGTGACCTCGCCGGCGGTGTAGTCGACCCCCTGGTGGCCGCGCAGGGCATCGGCCACGCGGTTGACGTCCGCGTCATCGGCGGCCCGGACGCAGTGAACGGCGGTCACATCTGTGCGGGACTTGATGCTCACTGCGGTGCCGAAGGCCGATGCGCCGTCGATGTTCCGGTCGTGTGCGGCGACGACGGCGACGTCAGGGTCGCCGAGACACGACGACAGGTCCCCGATGACGTCGGTCAGCGAGGCCGAGTTGCCTGACCCGCGGGTTTCGGTGACGAGGGCATCGCCGTCCTTGCGGACCGTCGCCGGCAGCGATCGGGACAGGATGCGGTCCTGGGTGGAGAGGGTCGCGGTGTCCCCGTCGATCGTGTACGCCTCACGCAGCTTCGGCGCGAGCTCGTCCAGGATCGGGGCGCCGCCGGCGGTATAGCTGCTGTTGTTGTCGATGGTGCCGTGCGCCCGCACCGACCAGGTCGCATGGGCGTAGTAGTTCGGGTGGCTGCCCATCCACGGGGAGCGCGGGTTTGGCATCTGGATCGCCACGGGGGCGGCTACGAGCGTCATCGACCACGCGTCACGGGCAGCCTGCTCGGTCTTGCTGATGCCGCCCGGGGTGAAGGCGTCGAAGGTGTCCCGCACCTTCTGCACGTTGGCGTACCCCATGCTGACGACTGGACCGTCCGTGCCGATCTGCACCCGGTCCAGAGCGGCGGAAAGTCCCGATCCGCCGGCGCCCGGCAGGCCCGGAACTCCTGGGAGGGTGGGGATCCCGGCGCCGCAGGCGGTGAGGGCAACGGGGATGGTCAGACAGGCGATCAGGGTGGGGATGCGGCGCATGCCCCGGACGCTAACCGAACCAGGGACTGGTTCGTTCGACGTCCCTACCTGAAACCGACTTCCCTGCCTGGGCGCGGGTCGGGAGGTGCGCTTCAGGTGGGGAAGTGGTCTCGGTTCGGCGCAGGGTCAGGCGTACTTCTTGCCCAGGCCGTCCAGCGCATCGGCCAGCACGTCCAACCGCTCACTGATCGTGCGTTCGGGTTCAGCCCGAGCGCCGATGAACGCGCCGTCGAAGCCGGCCATGGCGAAGTGGACGAGTTCGTTGGCCGCGCGGGCGGCGGCCTCATCGCCGTACTCGGCGTACGCCCGCTGGAGCATCCGGATCAGCGGCTGCCGTCCATCGATGCGAACGCGGAGCAATTCGTCTTCGATCAGGGGGCTCTCGGCCGCTTCAGTGCTCATCAACAGGACGAAATGCAGGCGCAGGAAATCCGAGCGTGAGCTGAAGATGTCGGCGATCTGGTGCAGCGCGAAGCCCAGCTTGTCGCGCACCGAGCCGTCTGCGGGAACCGTCGACTCGATGGCGTTGAGTGCGTTGAAGAAGTCGTACGCCCCATGCGCCATCACCGCGGACAGCAAGCCGGCTTTCGACTCGAAGTGGTGATAGATCGCCGACTTCGGCAAGTGGGTCTCGATGGCCAGGGCCGAAAGGGTCGTAGCCGCATAGCCGCGCTCAGCCATCAGCCGCGCGGCCACCTCGAGGATCTCTTCGCGTGACCGGCGACCCCTCTTATTGAGCGTCCGTTTCGGTTCGTCCACGGGCAGCACTGTAGCCACCGTCCCTTCCCTGCGAGTTCTTGCCGGCTCCGTTTGACAGGCCGCAGTCGGCGTGTGAACATTTTATTAATGTACCGAACGTTCGGTCCAAAACATACTCAATGAGGAGCACCATGACAACCAACTTCGACACCGACGTCACTGTCGTCGGTTATGGCCCGACCGGAATCACGGCGGCCCTGACCCTCGCCAAGGCCGGCGTACGGGTCACGGTGATCGAGCGCGATTCGGACATCTATGCGAGAGCTCGGGCCGTCACGGTCAATGACTGGACGATGCGCATCTTCCAGGCCCTCGGCGTCGACGAGCGGATCGAGGCGGTGATCGAACCTCAGCGCGCGCTGCGCTGGGTGACGTACGCCGGCCAAGAGGTCATGCGGGTCGAACACCCCGCATCGACGCTCGGCACGCGCAACAGCAAGCCGCGGTTCTACAACATCTATCAGCCCACGATGGAGGCGGAGCTGCGGAAGTGTGTCGAGGAATGCGGGGATCAGGTCAGTGTGCTCTTCGGCAAGGAAGCCACCGGGATCACTCAGGACGACGACAGCGCCACGGTCACCACCCGTGACACTGCGACCGGGGAGACCCGCGAGATCCGGTCCAAATATGTGATCGGTGCCGATGGCGGTTCCTCTGCCACCCGCGAGCGCCTCGGCATCACGCTGGACGGTGACACCGTCAACACCCAATGGATCGTGATCGACTGCCGGGTCAAGCGCTGGTGGCCCGACCGTGACTTCCTGACCTTCTGGACGGACGCGAAGCGCCCCGTCGTCGACATCGCCCTGTCGGCCGGCAACCACCGGTGGGAGATCCCACTGGCTCCCGACGAGTCCGAGGCTGACTATCAGACCGAAGAGCAGGTGTGGCCACTGCTCAAGGCGCTCGGCAAGAGCACCGATGATGTCGAGATCCATCAGTGGGCCTTCTATCGGCACCACGTCCGCATGGCCGATACCTGGCGCAAGGGCCGCGTCTTCCTCGCCGGCGATGCAGCGCACCTCATGCCGCCGTGGGCGGGTGCGGGCATGCAGTCAGGCATGCGGGACGCCTACAACGTCGGCTGGAAGCTCGGGGAGGTCCTGGCCGGTCGGCTGCCGGAGGCCTGGCTCGACACCTATGAGGTCGAGCGTCGGCCGAGTGTGGATTATTTCACGCAGCTCGCGGTGGGCCTCGGACGGGTGATCAAGCAGGAAGCCACACCCGAGGAGATCGAGGCGATGAACCATGTCCCCGAGAACCTCGTCACGCCGTGGGAGCCGCCGCTTAATGCGCCACCGACGCTCGAGGCAGG
>JAUNUL010000324.1 GCA_030538175.1 Propionibacteriaceae bacterium
CCGGTGAACAGGTTCTTGGCGTTCCATTCGCTCTCGCCGTGGCGGAGCAGGATCAACTTGGCGGTCATGTCCTGAGCTTATCGAGTCCGCACTGGCAGAATCCCGGGCATGGATAATCCAAGAATTGCTGTTGTCACCGGTGCAAGCAGCGGGATCGGGGAGGCCACCGCCCGCTCACTCGCAGCCGCGGGATTCACGGTTGTGTGCGCGGCCCGGCGTACGGATCGGATCGAGCCGCTCGCCGCAGAGATCGGGGGGATCGCGGTCACCTGCGATGTCACCTCCGATGAATCCGTCGCCGCGCTCGCCCAGGCCGTCGGTGGACGCTGCGATGTGCTCGTCAACAATGCCGGTGGCGCCCTGGGGCTGGAGCCGGTCAGCGCGGCCGACCTCGAGAAGTGGCAAGCCATGTATGACTCGAACGTCCTCGGCGCGGCCCGGGTCACCAAGGCGCTGCTCCCCGCGATTACTGCGGCCGAAGGCACGATCGTGTTCGTCACCTCCGTGGCCGCTGAGGGCGGTTATGAGGGCGGCGCCGGCTATTGCGGCGTGAAGGCCGCCGAGCGCGCCATCGTGCAGTCGATGCGGCTTGAGCTGTTCGATCAGCCGGTGCGGATCTGCGAAGTCGTCCCCGGCATGGTGCACACGGACTTCTCGCTGATCCGGTTCGGCGGGGATGCCGAGCGTGCCGAGAAGGTGTACGCCGGCGTGGTCGAACCGCTCGTCGCCGAGGATCTCGCCGACTGCATCCGGTTCATCGCCGAACGCCCCGGGCATGTGAACATCGATCGGATGGTCGTTCGTCCCCGATCACAGCCAGCCCAGCACAAGATCCATCGGGTCAACTGAGCGCAGGACAAGGAGGTGCCCGACCTATGATTGACCCTGTCGTCATCATCGGGATAGCAGGTTTCGGCCGGGAAACCGCAGACGTCGCCGATGCCACCCGGACACCCATTGCCGGATTCGTCGACGACTTCCCGAGTCAGCCACACCTCGACCTGGTGCAGGCGCGGGGCGTCCCGTTTCTCGGAACCGTCGACGAGTGGCTTTCCCGGACCCCCGGGGGAGCTTCCTATGTGATCGGGATTGGCAACGGTCGCATTCGAGAGCACTTGGCCGACAAGCTGGACCGTGCCGGCCATGTGGCCCGGACCATGGTGCATCCTTCAGCGACCATGGGGTTCGGAGTCGATATCGGCGCTGGATCAGTGATCTGCGCGGGGGTCTGCCTCTCGAATTCCATTCGGCTGGGCCGCCACACTACTCTGAACCCGAACAGCACCATCGGGCACGACACGGTGCTGGATGACTTCGTATCCATCAACCCGACAGCAAACGTGTCAGGGGCCGTCCACGTCGGGGCCCGAACGCTCATCGGCGCAGGGGCCACGGTGCTCCAGAATCTCACCGTCGGCGCTGATGTTACCGTCGGTGCCGTCGCGCTGGTGACCAAGAACGTGCCTGACGGCGTCACCGTGGTCGGCATCCCGGGACGCTGGAAGGACCCCGCCTAGTCCATCGTGCGCGCATCGGGCGGTGATTCCGGAGCCAGATGCCGGAACGCCTCGAGGTTGGCGGTTGATTCCCCGCGGGACAACCGCCACTGCCACTCCTTGCGGATCGACGACGAAAAGCCCAACTCGAGGAGGGTGTTGAAGCTGTCATCGGCCGTCTCGGCGACCGCACCCAGGATCCGGTCGACCTCGGTGGGAGTGATCGCCGCCAGCGCCATCCGGCCGGTGAGATAGATGTCCCCGTGGCGGTCAACACTGAAGGCCACTGCATAGGTCTTGAGGTTGTGTTCGAGCAGCCAGCGATAGACGGCCTCCTGGTTCTCGTCCGGTCGCCGGACGACGAAGGCGCGGATATCGACGGCGTACTCCCCCACCGCCCACGCACAGTCGGTCTTGAGCTTCCGCGTGCCCGGGAGCGTGACGGTGACGATGTCACCAACGCGCTCCCAGGGCAGGCCGAGGTTGTCGACCGTGCTGGTGATGGTGGCGATGACCTCCGCGGTCACTCGACCTCGACGAGTGCCTGACCACCCTGCACGGCTTGGCCGGGCTCGACGTGGACCGCGGCGACCACACCGGCCTGCGGTGCGGTGATCTCGGTCTCCATCTTCATGGCCTCGAGCACCACGAGCACCTGATCAGCCTCGATCGTGTCGCCGGGCTCGACGAGGACCCGCGCCACGGACCCGGCCAGCGGTGCCACCACGGCGTTCTTCGACGCGCCCTTGACCGAGGCGGATGTAGGCGCAGTGGGGGTGGGCCCGGGGTGGCGCACGTTGGCGCCCACGAGCGAACCGAGGCCGGGCTGCTCGTCAGGTTCGACATCGACCTCGACCGAATACGGGGTTCCGTTGACGGTGACTTTCAGCTTCATGGGTGTTCTCCGTTTCAGCGGATGGGGGATACGGCGCGGCTCTGCACGGCCTGACGGCCCTGCTGTGCCCACGACCCGGGACGTGAGAAGTGGATCGCGCGCACCTTCGCGCGGTGTCCGAGATAGGCAGCGACCGCGGCCGAGATCGCGAGGACGACATCCTCGGGGATCTCAGTGCGGGCCTCCAGATCGGTCAGGCGTCGCTCGATGGCATCCAGTCGGTCGTCGAGCGAGCGAAGCAGGTTGGAGACCTCGGCCAGTGTGGGATCAGTCATCTGTCACTCCTGGGATCAGGCCGGCCCGAGGCCGTGCTTCTTGGCGGGCCGCTGGTCACGCTTGGAAACGAGGATCTCCAGCGCCATCGCCACTTCCCGGCGCGTTTCCGCCGGGTCGATGATGTCGTCGACCAACCCCCGCGAGGCGGCCATGAACGGCGAGGAGAACGTGTCCCGATAGAGGTCCACCATCTCCTGGCGCTTCGTCGCCTGGTCTTCCGCGGCTTCGATCTCCCGGCGGAAGACAACGTTCACCGCGCCCTCGGCGCCCATCACGGCAATTTCGGCAGTCGGCCAGGCGAGCACCTTGTCGGCACCGAGGTCCCGGGAGCACATGGCGAGATACGCCCCGCCATAGGCCTTGCGCAGGACCACGGTGACCTTCGGCACGGTGGCTGCCGAGTAGGCGTACAACATCTTGGCGCCGTGGCGAATGATGCCGCCGTGTTCCTGGGCGACACCGGGCAGGAAGCCCGGCACGTCCACGAGCGTGAGCAACGGGATGTTGAACGCATTGCAGAACCGGATGAAGGTCGATGCCTTGTCCGATGAGTTGATGTCCAGCACACCGGACATCACCTGCGGCTGGTTGCCGATAACACCCACGGTGCGACCGGTGATGCGGGCGAACCCGACCACGATGTTCTGGGCGTACCCCTCCTGGACCTCCAGGAAATCACCGTGGTCGACGATCATTGCGATGACGTTGCGGATGTCGTATCCCTTGCGACCATCCAC
>JAUNUL010000325.1 GCA_030538175.1 Propionibacteriaceae bacterium
GATCACGGCTCGTCGGCGCTAGGCTGCGTTCGTTCAGTTACCCCATCAACCGAAAGGGTCAGCGGTGACCGAAGAGTACTCTGCAGCAGCCGGCCAGCAGGCGGTGGAGGGCATCACGTTTGATGTGACCGTCGAGATCCCCAAGGGCCAGAAGAACAAGTACGAAGTGGATCACGCGACCGGGCGCATCCGCCTCGACCGCACCCTGTTCACCTCGACCCAGTATCCGTCGGACTACGGCTATATCGAGCAGACGCTCGGCGAGGACGGCGACCCGCTCGATGCGCTCGTGCTGATCCCCGAGGCCACGTTCCCCGGCTGTGTGATCGAGTGCCGCGCGATCGGCATGTTCCGCATGACCGACGAGGCCGGCGGTGACGACAAGGTGATCTGCGTCCCGGCCGACGACCATCGCCAGGACCACCTGCAGGACCTCGAGGACCTGCCGACCCACCAGGTGCTGGAAATCGAGCACTTCTTCTCGGTCTACAAGGACCTCGAGCCCGGCAAGTCCGTCGAGGGCGCCACCTGGGCCGGCCGCATCGAGGCCGAAGAGGAGATCGCCACGTCGCTGGAGCGCACCAAGGGCACGCCGTATGAGCATCCCACCGGCTACGCACACTGACGCCGAGTGAGCCACCTGCTGTTGCTGTCCCCGGCGGCCAATCGTGTGTACGCCGGGGCGGCTGCGGAACTGGTTTCCGCCGAGTTGGCCGTCTGCACGGGGTTGACCGCGAGCCCGGAAACCGTGGCGGGCGTCGACTATCTCGCGCTCGCGGGGGACGCTGGCCGCGAGGCTGCGCTGTCCGCGGATGACCTGGCCGCGATCGCCCGTGCGTCCGCAAGCCTGGCGCTGTTCGAACGCGCCGACGATCTGCTGCGGCCGATCGAACTGCCGGGGGTCCTGGGGTTGGACGATGATTTCGTCACGATCCCGAAATATCAGGGCAAGACCAACGAGCAGTTCACCCAGTTGCTGGTGAACGTGACCCGCGCTGCTGCGGATCTGCCGGCGGATCGTCCGATCACCGTGCTCGATCCGCTGTGCGGACGCGGCACCACGTTGTCGGTGGCCTTGATGTTGGGTTACAACGCCGCCGGAGTCGAGGCGGATGCCAAGGCGTTCGAAGCGATGGCGGCGTACTGGAAGACGTGGCTGCGCCGCAAACGCCTGAAGCACACCGCGGACGTCACTCCGGTGCGGCGGGAGGGCAAGTCGATCGGGCGCCGCTTCGATGCGCAGGTCAAGGTCCCCGAACCACATGCGGACTCGCTCAGCGCGACCGTTTTCACCGGTGATACCCGGGATTCGGCGAAGCTGTTCGGCAAGCGGAAGTTCGAGCTGATCGTCGCCGACGCACCCTATGGCGTGGTGCACGGTTCGCGGACCGATGTGCACGGGGTCAGCGGTCGCCGCGACCGGTCCCCGGCTGGCCTGTTGGGCGAGGCAATCGGCGTCTGGGCCGGTCAGCTCGTGCCCGGGGGCGCGCTGGGCCTGAGCTGGAACACGCTCGGGCTGTCCCGGGAAAAGCTGGCCGATCTGGTGACCACTGCCGGGCTGACCGTCCTGCAGGATGGGCCCTGGCTGCGTTTCGCGCACCGGGTCGATTCATCGATTCACCGCGACATCCTGGTCGCGCGCCGCGACCGCTGACACCGCGCATCTGGAGCGGCAGCAGGAGCCCTCGCCCGGGGGGTGAGGGCCGCTGCATAGACTGCGGCCATGGCTGCTCCGCGCTTGCTGCTGCTCATGCGTCACGCCGACGCCGTCACCTTCGCACCCGGGCTGGGCGACATCGACCGGCCGCTATCAGACGAGGGTGTGGAGCAGGCCCGTCGCGTGGGGGAATACCTCACCGACCAGCACCTGGCTCCCGATGCGGCCCTCTGCTCGGCCGCGGTCCGCACCCGACAGACCGCTGAATTACTCGGGCTGTCCTGTGCGATCCAGCACAGCACCGCGATCTATAACGCCGGCTCGGACACGATCCGGGAGGTGATCAACGGCGTCGCGGACGACGTCGGTGTCCTGTTGGTGGTCGGCCACGCGCCCGGTGTGCCCACGCTCGCCCATGCACTCGCCGATGAGGCCCGTTCGAACGCGGACGCCTTTTCCGCGATCCGGTGGGGTTTCCCCACGGCAACACTGATCGGCATCGAGATCGGCGGCACCTGGGACGACCCGGAACCCGGGCCGGTCGTGTTCGCCTTCCACGGCTGAAACTCCGCAGCGGCTGGCCCGCAAGGCACGACCGATGGTCGGCGAGGCCAGGCAGGCAAGGGTCGTGGCCACCGGATGGATCCCGAAAACTGCCCGCAGCGCTGACCGGGAGTGCTGAGCTGAGCGCTGACGAGACCGCTGATCGGCGTGCTCGCGACCTGATGCGTGTGGTGCATCAGGTCGCGAGCGTCACACCAGGGGCAGGGTGAGGGTGAGTGTGGCGCCCTTGCCCGGCCCGGGTGAGTTCGCGGTGATCTCGCCGTTGTGGGCGCGGACGATGTCCCGGGCGATGGTGAGCCCGATGCCGGATCCCTCGGTGTCGCGCACGTTCGCGGCCCGATAGAACCGCTCGAAGATCTGCGTGGACTCCCCCGGCGCCAGTCCCACGCCATTGTCGGTCACGGTGAGCCGAGCGACCGGCCGGCCGTGTTCGTTGGTGCGGGCGATGCCGAGCAGCACTTCTCCATCGGCGCGCTCGCGGGTCGCCCGCAGCGCGTTGCCGAGCAGGTTGCCGACGACCTGTCCGAGTCGGTCGGCGTCGGCTTGGCCGACAAGTTTGCCGGTCACGAGGCAGTGCAGGCGTACGCCAGCCTCGTCGAACTGCGGCTGAAACCGCTCAGCCGTGCGCCGCACCAGGTTCGCCAGATCGGTCTCGGCCATCTCGAGTTCGAGCTGGCCCTCCTCCACCCGGGAGAGCGTCGACAGGTCGTCGGTGAGGCGCCGCAAGCGGCGCACTTCGGTGCTGATCTGGCTGAGCCGTTCGGCGTCCGGGGTGAAGACCCCATCGATCATGCCTTCGACATAGCCATCGATCACCGTCAGCGGCGTACGCATCTCGTGGGCGACCTCGGACACCAACCGGACCCTCCGGGCATCGGTGTCGGCCAGCGCACCAGCAAGCGCGTTGACGTCGTCGGCGAGTTCCGCGAGTTCGGTGGTGCCGGGGCGTTCCACCGACAGGCGATAGTCACCGGCCGCCAGCTGCCGGGTGGCGTGCTGCATCTGACGCAGGGGGGCGAGTAGTCGCCACGACAGCAGCAGCCCCAGGACGATCGCGAGCAGGACACCGGAGATCACGCCGATGATGAGGGCCTGATCTACCGCGGAGGTGATGGCTGCCCAGATCGGTTCGGCCGGCCCGCTCGCACCGTCCCCGCT
>JAUNUL010000326.1 GCA_030538175.1 Propionibacteriaceae bacterium
ATGACCCCGCACAGGAGGACGCCGGCACAGGTGACCCCGCGCCGGAGGCCGAGCGCAGACCGGACCCAGCCAGCAGACGCCGGCCCAGGGGGATTACCTCGCGGCCCAGCCCGGAGCCGTCCTCGCCGAGGAGCCCTGCGTGCCTGACAACGGCACACGTGGAACAACGCCTTGGCGCCAGGTGTTGGGTGTGATGGGCGCTGGTTGAGCCGCCCGGAGGAGTGCCACATGATCAAGTCCCTGCCACGATCCACCGTTGACGGCGAACAACTGCGCCTGCTGCACGTCCACGCCCATCCGGACGATGAGTCGAGCAAGGGTGCAGCAACGACGGCCCGCTATGTCGCGGAGGGCGTACGCGTCGTCGTGGCCACCTGCACCGGCGGCGAGCTGGGCTCCATCCTCAACCCAGCACTCGACCGCCCCGACATCGCGGCCAACCTCACCGAGGTCCGTCGGCGGGAGATGGATCGCGCACGCCAAATCCTGGGCGTCGAGCAGGTGTGGCTGGGGTTCATGGATTCCGGACTTCCGGAGGGTGACCCCCTGCCTCCGCTGCCGGAAGGCTGCTTCGCCCTGCAGGATCCCGAGGAGGCCGCGGCACCGTTGGTTGCCCTGATTCGGGAGTTGCGCCCCCATGTGGTCACGACCTATGACGAATTCGGGGGCTATCCCCACCCGGATCACATCATGTGCCACAAGGTGACCATGGCGGCCGTCCGCCAGGCTGCCGACCCCACGCTGCACCCTGAGCTGGGGTCAGCCTGGGAGGTGCCCAAGGTGTATTTCCAGCACACCCTCAACTTTCCTCGCATGGTTGCCCAGCACGAAGCGATGATCGCGCGCGGCCTCGTTTCCCCTTACGTGGACCGATTGGCGACGTGGTCCGACGAGGGCCGCGCCCACCACTCGCGCATCACGACCTCCATCCAGTGCGGGGATTGGTTCCACGTCCGCGATCAGGCGCTCCTCGCCCACGCCACACAGGTCGACCCACAGGGGGGTTGGTTCCAGGTGCCGCTTGACGTGCAACGAAGCGTGTGGCCTACTGAGGAATTTGAGCTTGCCGTCGACAATGTCGGTGTTCAGATCCCAGAGAACGACCTCTTCGCTGGCATCGCGATCTCTCTGCGAAACGCCGCCTGAGCGTTTTCGGGACCTTCCGGAACGAGGGGATTTTCCACAGAGCCTCCCCCTGGGTGAGAGTGGTGGGATGGTACGGCACAATGAATGTCGACCTTGCGCCTGAGCTCGCCTCAGGACCGAACCTGACCATCGAGGATGACACATGACGGCGAACTCGACCGGGCAACCCCGTCGAATCACGATGGGCACTGTCGCCATCGACCTGGCCCGTCAGAATGACGTTGCCGCGCTTGTCGACCGCGCCCTTGCCGTGGCGGACCATCCAACCGTCGCCCTCGCATCGGTCAACCTGGATCACATTCATCATTTCGCGACGGACGGTCCGTCGCACGGCCAGGCCTTGGTCGACACACCCGACCTCCAGTGGAAGGTGTTGCTCGACGGCACTCCCATCGCAGCAACGATCAAGCTGAGGCTCCATGAGTCCTGGCCTCTGTTGCGAGGATCCGACCTGTTGCCGATCCTGCTGGATCAGGCGGAGCGAAAAGGCTATTCGGTGGGATTCCTGGGCGGCATGCCCACGATGCACCGCCGGCTGAAGGACGTCCTGGCAAAGGACTATGCCCGGCTGCGGGTGGTCGGCTATTGGGCGCCCGAACGGGCTGAACTCACCAACCCGGAGAGTTCAGCCGCGCTGCTGCGCCAGATCAAGGACGCCGGTGTCGAGATCCTGGTGGTCGGCCTGGGCAAACCACGCCAGGAGATCTGGATCCAAGACCACGCCATCGAGTCGGGTGCCAAAGTCCAACTCGCTTTCGGGGCATCAGCCGATTTCCTGGCCGGAGTGTCCCGCCGAGCCCCGAAGTGGATGAGCCGGGTCGGTCTCGAATGGCTCTATCGGTTGGCCAAGGAACCTCGACGCCTCAGCCGTCGCTATCTCATTGAGGGTCCGCAAGCCGCCGTCCACATGCTGCGTTATGGCCCGCGAGACCAGAGATAGCCCGCTCAAGAGCGGATGGGGCGGATGGCGATCAATCCGACAACCCGAAAGGCAGGGTGTCGTCACAGCCGGGAGTGACCGCAACCTTGATATAGCTGAACGACTCATAGGCGGCTTTGGCCAAGCGTTCCCTGCGACCGTAGTGCTGGGTCGTGGGACGAAACCGCATGTCGCCTCCATAGCACCGCTCGAACAGAGTTCTGCTCCTGGGAATGTGCGCTCGCCATGTTGCCACCGTCACACTGGTCCAGCCGTGTTCCTGCATCATCACGGGCAGCTGCATGGCCTCGCCCTGTGTCGTCGCGGGCAGCGGTCGAGCACAGATCACGCGATGGCCCTTGTATTGCCCTGACAGGCATTCGGGTCGGTCCTCACGCACCCAGTTCAGGACCAAGATGTCGCCTTGGCCTTCGTCGAGCATCCGCAGACCCATCTCTGGGACCCATGTCTCTCCCCCGAGCACATAGATCACCTCGGAGTGGCCCGGTGGATCCACGGGTGCCTGGTCAAATCGTGGAAAGACAAACACGACACACGCACCCGTCAGCAGCAAAAGAGCTGCTAGCACGAATGCTGCGGGTCGCACGAGTCGACTGAACCAGCGCTGGCCAGCCATCGATTCAGTAGGCTCCGGAGCCTGCCAGCACAGCCTTGCCAGTCCGCATCAGGATGACGATGTCGGACACGATCGACCAGTTCTCAACGTAATAGAGGTCGAAGCGGACCGCTTCTTCCCAGCTCAGTGCGCTGCGGCCGTTGATCTGCCAGAGGCCGGTCATGCCAGGCCGGACCAGCAGGCGGCGACGGACGTCAGCGTCGTATTGGGCGACTTCCTTGGGCAGCGGCGGCCGGGGGCCGACCAGGCTCATATCCCCTCGGAAAACATCGAAGAGCTGGGGCAGCTCGTCGAGGCTGTATTTCCGCAGGAAACGCCCGAGCGGCGTGATCCGCGGATCATCAATCAGCTTGAACAAGGGACCGCTGTCCTCGTTCACAACATTCTCCTCGGCGGCCTCGGCAGCGACCTTGGCCAGCAGGTCCTCAGCATTCACAACCATCGACCGGAACTTGGTCATATAGAACGGCTCACCATTCAAACCCACCCGCTCCTGGCGGAAAAAGACCGGGCCACGATCCTGGCGCCACACCAAGAAGCCAAGGACGAGGAACAGGGGGCTCAGCAGGAAGATCAGGATGCCGGATCCCACTCGATCGAAGATCGTCTTGGCGAGCAGGCGAGGACCACTGAACACCGGCTGTTCGACCAGCAACAGGGAGTGCC
>JAUNUL010000327.1 GCA_030538175.1 Propionibacteriaceae bacterium
ATGCGTCGCTCGTCCTTCCGCCAGACCAACGACCAGAGGTAGTACGGCTGCCGGAGCGATGTCCGTGACTCTGGCGATGCAGTTCAGCGCTAGCGAGGGTGGCCAGAGGGGCAAGATCCCCGCCGTCAGTGACGGAGGTGACCCCGATCACCGATCGATAGTCGGCTGGGTAGGACGCTTCATCAACAACGTCATTACGCGTTGATGCAACCACGATCACCCCGGCTTCTTCTGCGGCAGCCAGCGCGTCCTCTATGCCGGAGTCTCTGCGACTCAGAGCAAGGCTTAAGTTGACGATATCGGCTCCATGCTCGACAGCTATCCGAATACCGTCCGCTATAGCGGCCGAGGACACCGCCCCCACTCCGTCGCGCACGTCGATATCCAGAAGCCGCGTCTCGGATGGCGCCAGTCCACCTGCGAACCCAGGCTCGGGAACTCCCACGATGAGCCCGGCAACCTGCGTTGCGTGTGAACCGGGGACCCCTTGCGACCCAATAGCCAGGCGAGCCTCCAGCCGACCGGCGATCGCGGGATGACTGGGGTCGACACCGTCATCGATCAATGCGACGAGCAACGATGGGGAGCGGGCGCCGGGCAGCGTCCCGTAGAGGTCCCGCAACTGCCGCGGCGCCGATTCTGCTGTACTCGGGACCTCAACCTCATAGTCACGAAACGCTGGGCGGTCACCGGTCACGTCGTCCTGGGGGGCGCACGCTGAGCACAGCAGTGTCACGCATATGAAGGGGCTGCAAGCACCTGGGAAATCGGCACACCCAAGACCATAAAGCGGTCAGGAATGGCCCGCAATCAATTTGCCTGCTTGGGAACTCGTGACTGCGCCGGAGCGGCCCGGCCGCGGACAAACAAAACCGGCCGACTGCTCACGTGGAGCAACCGGCCGGTTCGGCGTGTCAGAGAATCACTTCTCCGCGACAACCTCAAGCGGGAAGTGCGCGGTGACGGCCTCATGCAGCTTGACGCCCACGGTGTGGGTGCCGAGTGCCTTGATGGGCTTGGTCAGCGACACGGAACGCTTGTCGACCGACGGGCCGCCGGCCTTCTTGATCGCGTTGGCGATCGAGGCGGAGGTCACGGCGCCGAACAGCTTGCCGGACTCGGACGCGTTGACCGCGACCTGGACCTCGAGGCCTTCGAGCTGCGTGCGCAGTTCGTTGGCGTGATCGAGGTTGCGCACCTCACGGGCGTCACGCGCCCGCTTGATGCCCTCGATCTGCTTCTCCGCGCCACGGGTCCACCGGATGGCGAACCCACGGGGCAGGAGGAAGTTGCGGCCATAGCCGTCCTTGACGTCGACGACATCCCCGGCGATGCCGAGGTTGTCCACAGCGGCGGTGAGAATGAGCTTCATGCCGGTGTCCTTTCTCAGCGAGCCGTGGAGGCGTAGGGCAGCAGGGCGACTTCGCGCGCGTTCTTGATCGCGATCGCGACACGACGCTGGTCCTGGACGGACAGGCCGGTCACGCGACGAGCGCGGATCTTGCCCCGCTCGGAGATGAACTTGCGCAGGGTGTTGATGTCTTTGTAATCAACCTTGTCAATCCGGGTCGACTTGACCGGGATGGCCTTTTTCGGCTTCATCGGCTTGCGCGATGGTGCGGCCATTGTGGTGCTCCTGTTCTGTGTTCTCGGGGCGCGCTGGCCCCGCAGGTGCCCGGCGATTGCGCCGGAATGTGCCTAGTGATGGATGAAAATGCGGGCTTTGCTCAGAACGGCGGTTCGTCGGTCTGGGGCTGTGCCCACGGATCCCCGCCCTGGGAGCGGTTGCCACCGCCACCACCGGAGGACTGCCAAGGATCGGACTGCTGCTGACCGCCGCGGCCTCCGCCGCCACCGCCATAGCCGCCGCCCTGACCCTGCTGCTGGCCGCCATAACCGCCACCGGAGCCCTGGCCGCCGCCGTAGCCGCCGCCACCGCCCCCGCCGCTGGTCTTGGTGACCTTGGCAGTCGCGTATTTCAGCGACGGGCCGACCTCATCGACGTCGATCTCGAAGACCGTGCGGCGTTCGCCTTCACGGGTCTCATAGGACCGGGACTTGAGGCGCCCCTGGACGACGACCCGCATGCCCTTCTGCAGTGACTCGGCCACATTTTCCGCGGCCTGTCGCCACACCGAGCAGTTGATGAACATCGCTTCGCCGTCACGCCATTCATTGGTCTGACGGTCGAAGGTGCGGGGCGTGGACGCCACGGTGAAGTTCGCCACCGCCGCACCCGACGGGGTGAAGCGCAGCTCGGGGTCTCCGGTCAGGTTGCCGACCAGGGTGATGATGGTTTCGCCAGCCATGGAATGTGCTCCGTTGTTAGGTGGACGTCTTCGTCGAAGAACAGCCTGTCAGCCGCCTCCGACAATTTCTTCCTCGGGCGTGAATCCTTGGGGATCGTGCGTCAGCGATGCAGCTCGGGACGCAGGACCTTGGTCCGCATGATCTGCTCGTTGATGCCCAACTGGCGATCCAGTTCCTTGACATCCTCGGGCTTCGCGGTCACGTTGGCGACGGCGTAGAAGCCTTCGGCCTTCTTCTGGATCTCATAGGCAAAACGACGCTTGCCCCAGAAATCGTATTCATCAACGGTGCCGCCACCGTCAGTGATGATCTTCAGATAGCGCTCCAACAAGGGAGTCACCTGACGCTCATCCATCTCGGGGGTCACGATGATCATGATCTCGTACTTGCGCATGTCGCGTACTCCACCTCCTCTGGTCTCGGGCGGCCATGGGTCGTTCCCATGGCAGGAGGGCGATATGCCGGCCGGGGCCCGATCGACGGGTCCGGCCCGGTCCACAAGGGACCAGGGACGCACTTTATCCGCTCTCACCCAACCCGACCTAATCCGCGGTTTCAGGATCCGGGGTTTCAGGATCGCGCGCCCGCCGGCACGAGTGAGCAGGCCCGTCAGGCAGTCGGCCGCTTGGACTTCGGCAGTTTCGCGACCACCAGGTCATAGGACGTGTCGATCGCTTCGAGGATCTCGTCGTCGGGGATGCCGTCGACCTTGAGAGTGTTCCAGCCGTGCCGGCCGATGTACGCCATCACCGACGCGTGGTCCGGATACCGCGCCAACCACTCGTCCGCCTCGTCGCGGGTCGCTGCGCATTTCAGCCCGATCGTGCGATCAGCGTTCGAGGGGTCACCGGGCAGGAAACAGAAGATCTTGTCGCCCACCTTCGCGACCCGGTCGCCCTCCCACGGCTCGTCGGGCCAGGCGCCGGGCTTGCCGAGGGCGTACGCGTCGAAGTCCACCTCTCAAGCCTGACACATCCCTCGTTGGGCAGACGCGGGCACAACCCTGGGAGCGTCCCACGGGCCGAGTGGATGAGCCCACGAAGC
>JAUNUL010000328.1:0-1240 GCA_030538175.1 Propionibacteriaceae bacterium
TCGCCAGCGGATCGCCCCTGGTTTCGCCGCGGTTGACGATCACGACTGGTCGGCCAGCTTTCGCCGCCCGATGCACGAACCGCAAGCCCGACATCACCATCAGCGAGGACCCGAGCACCAACAGCAGGTCCGCGGTGTCGACGATGTCGAAACACGCCTCCACGCGCGGCTTGGGCACCGATTCCCCGAAGAACACCACATCCGGTTTCAGGATCCCCCCACAGGCCGGGCAGTCGGGGAATACGAATCCCTGCCAGTCCGACACCACGGCATCACCGTCCGGGCGCAACTCGGCGTGACCGGCTTCCGGGTCCAGGGCCACCTCCGGATTGAGCCGGGCGAGCTCGTGTTGGAAGGCCGCCCGGTTCGTGACGGCTGCGCACCCCAGGCAGACCACGTCGGCGATCCGACCGTGCAGCGCGATGAGGTTGCTGCTGCCGGCGGCCTCGTGCAGCCCGTCGACGTTCTGCGTGATCACGCCCCGCACCCGCCCGTGCGTCTCGAGTCGGGCCAGCACCTGATGGGCAGAGTTCGGATGCGCTTGTCCCATCCTGGCCCAGCCCTTGAAGGCGCGGGCCCAATAGCGGCGCCGGTTCTCCACCGACGTCACGAACTCGTCATAGAGCATCGGCGAGGCCTGCGGTGACTGTGGTCCCCGATAGTCGGGGATCCCGGAATCGGTGCTCATCCCTGCTCCGGTGAGCACGGCAATGGTCTCGGTCGCAGCGATCAACTCCAGTGCCCGGCGTACATCCGCCTCAGACGCCTCCCGCGCCTCGGGACTGTGCGCCTGCGGGCCCATCTTCGGCAGCCGCACGATCGGCGACCGCAAGGCCGGCCCAGGCGATTCCACCGTGCTCATGATCAGACGTGGATCTGTTTGCCGACCTGGTCGGTCGAGTGACCGTGCAGACGACGGGCGGCCTCGGCGATCGACCCGGACAGCGAGGGATAGACCGTGAAGTCCTGGGCGAAGCTGTCGACGGTGATCTTCTCCGACACGGCCAGGGAGATCGCGTGGATCAGCTCACTGGCATGTGGGGACACGACCACCCCTCCCACGATGATGCCGGTCAGCGGCAGGCAGAACAGCTTCACCAGACCGTCGTGGATGCCCTGCATCTTGGCCCGGGCGTTGCCCGCCAGCGGCAGTGTGATCGCGACGGCCCTGGCCTCACCGGAGTCGATCTGGGCCTGGGTCACCCCCACGGTCGCGATCTCGGGTGAAGTGAACACATTG
>JAUNUL010000328.1:1250-3353 GCA_030538175.1 Propionibacteriaceae bacterium
GGAGGACACGACCCCGGTATCCAGAGGCGCCACGGCATCACCGAGCGCGTGGCGCATCGCGATGCGGCCCTGCATGGCTGCGACCGACGCCAACTGGAGCACGCCGGTGCAGTCGCCCGCCGCGTACACCCCCCGGGCCGTCGTCCGCGAGACCTTGTCGACGATCACATAGCCGCGCTCGTCGAGCTTGACCCCTGCACCGGGCAGACCCATGTCGGTGGTGTTGGGGATCGAGCCGACCGCCATCAGGCAGTGCGACCCCGAGACCGTGCGGCCATCAGCCAGGTGCACGGTCACGACGTCCCCATCCCGGGTGACCGACTCGGCCCGGGCCTCGGACATCACGTTCATGCCGCGTCGCTCGAACACGTCCTGCAGCACCTGCGCCGCGTCGGGGTCCTCCCCCGGCAGCACGGTCGTGCGCGAGGAGACCAGTGTGACCGGCACGCCGATGGCGTCATAGGCATTCGCGAACTCCGCACCGGTCACGCCCGAGCCGACCACGATCAAATGTTCAGGCAGCTCAGTCAGGCCATAGACCTGGGTCCAGGTCAGGATCCGTTCTCCGTCAGGCTTGGCCGAGGGCATCTCCCGCGGATGGGCTCCCGTCGCGATGAGGATGGCATCGGCGGGGAACTTCTGCTCACCATCAGGCGTATCCGCGATCACCTCGTCCACGCCGTTGAGCCGGCCCCGGCCCTCCACGATCGTGACACCCTCAGCGATGAGCCGGTCGTGGATGTCGTGGGACTGCGCCGCAGCCAGTGCGAGCACACGCTTGTTGACCGTGTCGAGATCGATGTGCAGTGCATCACCGGGTGCGGCATCCCCGATCCGCACGCCGAGCTCCTCCGACCCCCGCACGGTCATCATGACCTCGGCGGTCGCGATCAGGGTCTTGGACGGCACGCAGTCAGTGAGCACCGCCGACCCGCCCAGCCCATCACTGTCGATCAGCGTCACCTGACCGCCCAACTGTTGAGCCACGAGTGCCGCTTCATAGCCGCCCGGTCCACCACCAATGATCACCACACGATTCACGCTGGCCATTCTTCCATGCGGATCAGGTGCTCTGTTGGGGAAGCCTCGTCGATCCCGGTTTGGTCGGTCGGGCCGACGGCGGCGGGACCATCGGGCCGATGTCCCCATCAGGGGCGACATCGAGGTCGACCATGACCGGCGCGTGATCGCTCGGTCCCTTGCCCTTGCGTGCTTCGCGGTCGATCCAGGCCGCCGTCACTCGGTCGGCGACGGAGGCGCTGGCCAGGATGAGGTCGATCCGCATGCCGAGGTTCTTGTGGAACATGCCCGCGCGATAGTCCCAATAGGAATAGACGATCTCCTCACTCCAACGCCGCCGCACGACATCCACCAGCCCGAGGTCCGCGAACCGCGCCAGCGCCGCGCGTTCGGGTGGGGTCACATGCGTGTGGCCGACGTAGGCCGCGGGGTCGAACACGTCCGCATCGGTGGGGGCGATGTTGAAGTCGCCACACAACGCCATCGGCAGGTCGTCATCCGCGACCGCGGCGTGCAGTGCGGCGAGCCATTCGAGCTTGTACGCATAGTGGTCCGAGTCCGGCACCCGACCGTTGGGCACATAGAGGCTGTGCACGCGTACGCCATCGCAGACGGCACTGATCGCCCGCGCCTCGAGATCGGGGAAACCGGGCGCACCGGGGAAGCTGCGGCGTACGTCCGTCAGACCGACCGAGGACAGCAGGGCCACGCCGTTCCAGGCACTCTGGCCCGCGTGGGCGAACTCATAGCCGAGCTCGGCCAGCGGCTCGGTGAAGAGCTCCGCGAACGCCTCGTCGGTGAGCTTGGTTTCCTGCAGGCACACCACGGCCGGGCGACGCTGCGCGAGCCACGCCAGCAGCCGCGGGGCACGCTGCTTCGCCGAGTTCACATTCCAGGTTGCGATGCGCACGAATCGAGCCTACTCACCCTCGGCGGGGACCCACGCTGGCTCAGGGTGGGCTTCGTATAGTGACGATCGTGAACGCACATCCCACCGTTGACCCGACGGCCTTCGCCACGGCCGAGCAGGCAGCCGCAGCGCTGACGGACCGCTTCGGCATCGACGCCCTCGATCTCGCCCTC
>JAUNUL010000329.1 GCA_030538175.1 Propionibacteriaceae bacterium
GGCGGGGGCCCCTGAATGGAAGACCGGCTGGGACAGGAACCACGGGTCCAGGTCCGGTATCGCGATGGCCATGCTCGGGCGGGCGGTGCTCAACCGCAGCTCGCACGCCGGCCAGTCCTCACCGGACCACTGGCGGACCATCCCGAACCAGGTGACCGCCACCTGGTCCCCGGCTTCGTCGAGGCGCAGGTCATAGCGGGACTCCCAGTTGGCACCGTCGACGACATACGACACCTCCAGCTCCAACTCACCACCAGCACCGGGCTGGACCGCAACGGCGATCTCGGTGCGGTCGGGCGATGTGGCACCTTCGCCGGCCAGCTCGCGGTCGATCCGGTCCTGCTGTTCGCTCAGGTCGCGTTCGTCGTCGAGGAGGGTACGCCGTGCCGCCAGCACCTCGGCCAGCTGTGCAGCGAGCTGTTCTCCCGCCGGAGCAAGATCAGTGGAGGCCTTGCCGCTGGCGAGCTGCCGGGCGTACGGTCGGCCAGCCTCACTCGCGACGGACTCGATCAGTGTCGCCCGCAGGTCGAGGGTCCGGCGCTGATCGACAATCTCCTGGGCTCGCACGGCCAGACGCTGACGTTCGGCCAGCAGCGCCGCGATCCGCGGGGCGTCATCGGCCGCATGATGGCTGACCCGGACATCGAGTCCGGTGATGGTGCCGGTGCCCCGGCCGGTGACCCGGGCGGACTCACTGATCAGCGACAGTGGCAGGTCGGTGATCAGCACCTCCAAGGATCCCTCGCCGGCGGGCAGCGTGAGCGAGCCGCGGCGGGTGATCCGGGCCTGGCCGGGATAGACGGTGACGGAGACGATCTCAGTGGACAGCGTGGTGACCATGACCGAACGGTAGTCGTTGCCGGTTTCATCGGCGGACCCTCGGCCAGGTCGTCGCTGGCGTCATCGGCGGTCCGTTGGCCCCTCGGCCGGCGGGGTCTCCGTGTCGGATCGGGGCGTACCCCGGACGCACCCCGCAGAGCCTGGTTTCGTTGCGGGGCGCGCATACCGTGGAGATGATGACCGACACGATCTGGGCGGGGGCCTCCGGCGACGGGCCACCTGCCATGCAGAGACACTGGCCTGCGGAGTTGAACTCCCGGTTCGCCAACCCTGTGTTCCGCGGTCAGGGCGGCATGGGGCGGGTCTGGGCGGCGTACGACCTGCGGACCCAGCGCCACGTCGCGGTCAAGGTGCTGCGCGAGGACGTGGGACAGTACGCCGAGTCCCGCCGCCGTTTCTCCGAGGAAGCGGCCCGCATGCAGCATGTCCCGCGACATGACCACGTCATCGACGTCTTCGACTTCGGCACGATCGGGGACTGGTGTTTCCTGACGATGCCCCTGCTGTCCGGCCCACACGTCGGGGAGCGTGCACTGCCGGTCCCGATCATCCTCCGGGTCATCGAACAGACCGCCGACGGGTTGGCGCATCTGCACCGCCATCAGCTGGTCCATCGTGACGTGAAGCCCAGCAACCTCGTGTTCGACGGCGACCGCATCAGGATCGTCGACTTCGGCATCGCCAAGGCCATCGACGTCACCCCGATCACCAAGGCGAGTGTGGGCACGGATGGGTACATGGCCCCCGAACTCCTCGACCCCCGCAACGCCGTCACCCCGGCGTGCGACATCTATGCCCTCGGCTGTGTCCTGGTGAAGCTGCTGACCGGCGGCCTGCCCCGTGACGGGATGCATGAGGACGACAGCATCCCGCCGGGCCTGCGTGCGCTCGTGCGGCAGATGCTCGCCAAAGACCCCGCAGCGCGGCCGCTCGCGACCACCGTGCGTGACGAGATGCAGAGCCTGCTCAGTGAGACGATCGCCGTCGGCACGGTGCCCGGGCAAGGGTTCCACTTCACCCCGCAATCGGGTTCGGGTACGCCCAACCAGTCAGTTGCCGGACTGGTCGCACCGGATCAGACCCCAGCCGCACACGCCGAGGGGCGGACCAGGATCGTCCCGGTGCAACAGGCCCAACCCATGCACCATGAGCCTCCGAACGCGACGATGATCGCTCCGCCGGGTGTCCCGCACACGCCGACTGCGCCGACGCCGACGGCGATCGCGCCCCCGGAGCTGATTGCGCCAGCGGCGTTGCCGGAGCCGGCCGGACCCGTGCGGACGTTCGCCCGCGAATGGTTGACCGCGCGCGGTCACTTCGGTCGCGACAAGGTGGCGCCCGTCGCCGTCGGGGTCGCTGCCGGCGCGTGGTTGGCGATCAGCCTGGGCGGTGGCTGGTTGCTTGCGCTCGTGTTGTTGTTCCTGCTCCGACTGGTGGGAGTGCGCTGATGAATATCGATCCGGCCACAGAGGCGAGCTATGCCGAGTTCGTCACCCGACAGTCCGACAAGGTCGATCGGACAGCGGCGTTGCAGCGGTTTCGGTTCCGCCGCCGCTGGTGGACGATCACCCTGGTCGTGGCGACCGTCGCGATCGCTCTGCTCATCGTCGTCGGGGAACTCACGTGATCGGCGATCGACGGCTGTGTCCCGCCTGCTGTCGGAAGTACGCCCGCTCGGCCTTCACCGTCGTCGATGCCGGGGGCAAGCCGATCGAGGAATCCCGGTGGCGCAAGGGTCTGCGTACGCTGCAACGAATCACGGGCAACACCGCGGCCGAGCAGCGCCGCCATCTGGAACGGCTCAAGGCCGGTGAGCACTATGCGTGCCCGGAGGGGCATCCGGTGCCGCCGTCGTTCATGGCGTACGACACCTATCCGATCGCGCTGATCGGACCGTCCGCCGCGTCGAAGACCACCTATCTGGCGGTGCTGCTCGATCGGCTGACCAGCCGGGCCCCGCTGCGGGAAAGTCACGGTTGGACGTTCGCTCTCGACCCGCACTCCCGGGAGCGATTCGACGAGGTCTATCGCGAGCCCTTGCTGCGCGAGCCGCCCGAGCCGCCCGCGAAGACCGACATGGTGTCGGGCGCGCATGCGCCGTTGATCGTGCGGATGACCCGGACGGACGCGAGCGGTGAGTCGCGGACCGTGAACCTGTTCTTCTTCGACGCGGCGGGGGAGTCGTACCGTCGGGTGGGGGACACCGCCACCGCGAGCCCGTACCTCGGTTGCATGGCCGGTGCTTTGGTCTTCGCGACGCCGGTGATGCTGCACGATTTCCCGCAGCACTTCTGGCTGCCCGCGAACGCCGAACCGGGCACGGCGCCGACCCCGGCGTTCCTCACCGATGCGCTCACGAACGTGATCTCGATCCGCAATGGGGCACCGGGGGTGCCGACCGCGCTGCTGTTGGCGAAGTACGACGAGCTGCTCGCCCTCGAAGAACGCGACCCGGCGCTGACTCGCCTGCGAGCCGCCACCCGTGTGCCCGCCCGGACTGATCGC
>JAUNUL010000330.1 GCA_030538175.1 Propionibacteriaceae bacterium
CAGCAAGCAGGAGGCCACGATCCGAGCAATCCGCGAGGTGGCGGAGCGTCGCGGGCACGTTCGGGCGGTGGCTGCGTCGTCGGCGCGTGCTCGGAGTCGGTATGCCGACGTCCTGGAGCGACTCGGCAGGTGACGGTCTTCCTGACGACAGAGGATCTGCTCGCACTAGTCGATGACCTAGGCGTCGGGCCGGTGCGTGATCTGGGGCTGTTGGAGTCTGCTGGTCATCGTCCACGGACCACACTGTGGGGAGTGGAGGCGTACCCGACGTTGTTCCTCAAAGCTGCGGCGCTGTTGGACTCTGTGGTTAGCAACCGCGCGCTGGTTGATGGCAACAAGCGGCTGGGGTGGCTGGCGACGGTCGTCTTCCTGGACCTGAACGGATTGTGGATGGAGGCCCCCGACGATGCTGCCTATGATCTCGTGATTGCGATCGCAAGTGGTGCCGCGACCTTGACGGATATCTCTGGGGCCTTGGAGTCCTGGGTCCAGCGGTAGGGAGTGCTCCACCTGGTGATGAGCGGGAGGCGTCCGTCTTGGTGTGTCAAGACACCGATCCGTCCTGGACGCCGCTGTTCAACCTTGCGGCGGGCGTGGTTTCAGCGGAGCGTGCCGGGCGCCATCTCGGGTGCGCAAGTACCCGAGGAATCAAGAGTTCTCGTAAACGCTGTCACGTCGACCGATGGAGAACACCTCGATGGTCACCACGGAGTCGTGGATCAGAGCGAGGATGCGGTAGGAGCCCACTCGGTAACGCCATTCCCCCGAACGGTTCGCAGTCAGGCCCTTGCCGAAGGCTCGCGGGTCGGCGCAGCCATCGAGGTTGTTCTTGATCCACGTTGCGAGGATCTTCGCGTCGAAGCGATCCATCTTCTTGAGTTGCTTGCGGGCTCTCGCTGTCAGTTCGACGCGATAGGGGTCGGACGGAGTCTGCATCAGGCGAGTTCGTCGAGGATCTCGTCGATGCTGAACCGCTCGCCGGAATCGTGGGCGATGGCTTCGCGAAGTTCCTGCAGATCGTAGGCGTCCTCGATCTTCTCCAAGATGGCCGCGCGAGCGAAGTCAGAGATGGTGACGCCCTCAAACTTGGCGAACTTGCGGACGAGTTCGGCGTCCTGCGCGTTCATGCGGATAGTCATCGTGGGCATCGTTCGGCCTCCTCGGCGGTTGCAGCACCTGAATACAGTGTATTCAGGACCAGGTCGCTCGGCAATCCTGCGCGTTGACTCATCCGAAAGTTGCGACCTAGAGCAGATGATCCGGCACAGCAATGAGTTCGACACGTGTCCCTTGGGTGATCTGGGGCTGCTGGCACAATCCTTTGTTGGCGGCCTTGTTCTGACTGCTACCGGTCTATCAGATCGAGCTGGTCGTGATTCTTCGCTGAGCTCAGGGCTGGAATCGGGTGACGCCATCCATTTCGTAGGCAATCCAGCGCGGTGGATTCTCCGTTGTGACTCCACCGATCAGCGCCTTGTCGACGCCGTGCCCATAACCAATGGTGACGGTATTTGCTGACAGTCCACCTGCAGCATCGCCTTCATCGCGGATCTGTTGAACCAGCGCGGGCAACCCCTCGAGGTTAAGTTCGGAGACGGCAAAGGAGTTTCGTGAGCCGGCCAGGCAATTGGACTTGATACCGCTGGGTAGGAACCCCAACTCCCACTGGTCACAGCTGGTGCCATCAGGGAGCTGCAGGCTTGGCTCACCAGTGGTGATCCGCAGATAGGTGTCCGACATCCCGATGGTGCTGACCTGCTCGACCCCCATGATTCGTAGGATCGCGATCATCTGCGAGGTGCCCTCAGCGGTTTCGAACGCCGGAGACTCGTCCCATTCTTGGTCCTGGAGTTTGACGAAACCTGCATTGTCAATGAAAGCCCCGCAGCGAGCGTTGGTGATCAGTTGTCCATTGTGGGCGATGGTGATGGCCAGGTGCAGATCTTCGCAGTTCAGCTTGTCAGCAGCCTCGTAGTAGAGCTCGCCCACTGGCAGCTGCTCGGCCGCAATGGCCGGGCCTTCATCTCCGATCAGAGGTTCTTCGAACCCAATGGGCGCCGCTCCCCAGCTCAAATCGTTATAGCTGTAGGTCGATGACGGTTCAGTTGGGTGCTGGGCGGCGACCATGGTTTCGGGGCTAATGGTGACCCGAGACACCAGTGGGTAGGAAGGGGAGCTGGCCACCAGTTGCAGAAAGGCACTTTGCAGCTCTTCGGCGGTCGTTGGGATACCAGAGCTGGGCTCTACTGGTGCGGCGGTGGCGCTGCTCGCGGGGGCAGTTGTGGAGTTGGGTTGTGACCCAGAGCAGAGGTGTTGGGCCCCGAGCCACAGCCGGTCAACAGTAGGGTGCCTGCGGCGAGAAGGCCAAGCAGTGTCCTGGTCTTGTCCATGCACCCACTCTTTCACTCTCGGGTTCCAACCGATCATGGTGGTTTGACCAATCTGGCCTAGATAACGCCTAGATAACTCTGTTGGTGATGGTCTTGGGGGAGAGGCCGAAATACGCAGGGCCAAGGCCCGAACGGGCCCCAGGCTTTGAGCTCCGCGTTCTAATCGTGGCTGTTCAGCGGGTGCCACCGAATACGACAACCTCCGCGCGGTGTCCAGTGGAGGCCAGCTTTGTGTCGCAGGTAACCAACGGTGCGTTGAGAGCCTCTGATAGCGCAAGGTAGCAGGCGTCGTAACTGGTGAACTGGTGACGCAACTGCCAGTGTCGATCGGCGATTGGTTCGAGCTCATACCGCTGAATAGTGAAGGTCCAGTAGTCACTGCGAGCTTGCTCGGCGCGGGCGGCTGAGATCGCCCTGCCAAGTTCCAGGCCGCGCAGCACGGACGCAACTTCCACATCGAGCAGCTGCGGTGCGTGGATCTCCTGCCCGAGCGCATCTAGCAGTTCGCTGGCCGGGTGGGCGCCCACCAGGGCCTCGACCATGGCCGAGGCGTCGAGCACGATCATCGACGCGCCGCCTCCAGCTCGGCGATGATGCGGGCAGTGGTCAGGCTCTCATCTCGATCACGGCTGCGCAGGCGAGCGACGATCTCTTCGTTGGTGGGGCGCGCTGCCAACTGAGCCAGTTGGGCATTGACATAGGCAGACAGGGATTGCCCCTGGGCGGCGGCGCGCTCCTTGAGTATGTCGGCCACAGCCTCTGGCACATCGCGGATATAGAGAGTCGTCATGGGCCTATGCTAGCAAGCTGCAAGCGTCTGTCCGCTAAGGGAATCTTGGGTGTTTGGCGGCTCGACCGGCTCAGTCGCCGCCGAGGCTTCGACAGGCTCAGCCGTCGTTTCGGTCCCTGAGCTTGTCGAAGGGTCTTCAAACGTGTCTTCGACAGGCTCAGT
>JAUNUL010000331.1 GCA_030538175.1 Propionibacteriaceae bacterium
CTGCATGGGTTCGCGAAAGCGCTCGATATCAACAGCGTCCAGACGATGCTGGCCAACACGATCATCCCCGAACCGGTCATCATGTCGTTCGTTCTGACCGGTGCTGAGGTGGCGATCGCCCTGGCGCTGCTGTTCGGCGTACTCACCCGGATCGCAGGGCTCGGACTCGCCATCATCGGCATCTCCGCGCTGGTCTTCGTGCACTGGATCACCAACCCGTTCATCGGCAATGCCCTCACCGGCGAGCTGGAACTCCTGCTCGCGGCCGTGGGCCTGTTGTTCCTGCTCGTCGGCGCGGGCGGCTGGAGCGTCGATGCGGCGTTCCGTCGCCGCCGCGTCGCGGAATCCGGCTGATCGCGGCAAGAGCCTGACGGCGACCCTGGTCACTGCCCTTAGGGTTGGCCCATGCGCAGTGTCATGGCCGTGACGTTCACACCCCACGGGTTGCTGAGCTACGTCGACCCCGGCCCGTTCGAGGTCAAGGTCGGCGACCACGTCCTGGTGCCCACTGAAGCCGGTCCCGAGGTCGCTCAATGCGTCTGGGCGCCGGAGGACGTCGACGGCATGGACGACAGCACCCTGCCGGTGTGCGTCGGTCTCGCCAGCGCGGAAGACTTGGCTCGGGACGCGGTCAACAGGAAGCGTCGAGCGGAGGTACGCGTCGTCGCCAACCGCCTCATCCGTCGTCACCGACTGCCGATGAAAGTCGTCGGGGTCGACTGGCTCGACCAAGCCGGGCCGACCAATCACGAGGCCGTCATCTATTTCACCGCTCCCGGTCGCGTGGATTTCCGGGTGCTTGTCAGCGATCTCGCCCGGTCGTTGAACGCTCGCGTCGACCTGCGCCAGGTGGGCAGCAGGGACGCGGCGCGGCTCATCGGGGGCGTGGGGCACTGTGGCCGCGACCTGTGTTGCGCGAGCTTCAAGACCGAGATCGAAGCCGTCACCCTGCGCATGGCGCGCGACCAGCACCTGTCGCCGAATCCGCTCGCCATTTCCGGTGCCTGCGGGAAGCTGATGTGCTGCGTGAAATATGAACACCCGCTCTACGTCGAGTTCACCGAGAATGCGCCCGCGATCGGGTCGACGGTGCTGACTGAGGACGGACCGGCCAAGGTGATCGGGCACAGCGTCCCCAGTGACTCAGTTGTCCTGCGCATGGCGAACAGCGGCGAGGTGACCCCGTGCCTGCGCGCCGACGCCTGTGCGGCGCGGGCGGCGTACGAAGCCAACAACCCAACCCGCCGCCCGACCCGTCGCCGCAACAAGGGTGTTGGGGACAAGACCTAGGCTGGCGGGGTGCGTCGCTGGTTCCCCATCCTGAGCGTCCTGTTCGCCCTCACCCTGAGTGGGTGTGCGGCTTTTCCGGGATGGGTACGCCCGGCCCCCAGCAGCCCTTTGCCCTCGATCGATCTCTCGGGAGACCCAGGCCCGCGTACGTCACCGGATCGGCCCACACCCGCGGTCCCGGCAACCCACGTCAAGGGGATCACGAGTCCGCCGCCGGGGGAGGGGATTGAGCGGTACGCGCAGCAGAACGTCAACTGGTTGCCGTGCCGAGTCCGCGAGTCCGTCCACGAGTGCGCGGATGTGCTCGCCCCGCTGGACTGGTCAGCCCCCGACGGGGACACCGCCCTCACCCTGCGGCTGTTGCGCGTGCCAGCCACCAAACAACCTCGACTCGGCACGATCTTCGTCAACCCCGGCGGCCCGGGTGAACCGGGCACGGGCCTCGCTGCGGGGTTCGCTCGTGAAGGTCTGGAGCAGTACGACATTGTCGGTTGGGATCCGCGCGGCACGGGGGAGTCCACCCCTGTGATCTGCGCACCCGGGCCGCAGATGGATGAGTTCTTCGACTCCGATGCCTCGCCGGATGACGAGGCCGAGCGGCAGGAGGCGATCCGGCTCAGCCGTGAATTCGGCCAGGCCTGCCTCGACCGTTCCGGCCGGCTGCTGCAACACATCTCCACCCTCGACACCGTTGCTGACCTCGACCTGCTGCGGCAGCTGGTGGGCGATGAGAAGCTCAATTTCTTCGGCTATTCCTATGGCACCGACATCGGCTCGAGGTACGCCCACGAGCATCCCGACAAGGTGGGCCGCATCGCGCTCGACAGTGCCGTCGACATCACGGGTTCCGAAGAAGTCTTCCAGGCCACCGGTTTCGATCGGGCGCTGACGAACTTCGCGACCTGGTGCAGCGAGCAGAAATGCGCCCTCGGCTCCGACACCGACCAGGTCCTCAAAGCCGTGACAGATCTGTTCGACCGGCTCGATGAGCGCCCGCTGACCGTGAGGGGACGGCAGCTCACCCAGTCCCAAGCGGTCACCGGCACCGTTGTCGCGCTCTATGGCGCCGAGGAGGAATGGCGGCTGCTGTCCAATGCACTCCAACGTGCCCGTTCGGGTGACGGACGGCTGCTCCTGCAGATGGCTGACTTCTACAACGCCCGCGCTGATGACGGGACCTATGACGCGCGGCTGTCCGCGTTCACCGCTATCCGCTGTCTGGATGAGGGAGACCGCGGGATCGCGGGCGCGGATCGGGCCGCGGCGATCCAGAACGAGAAAGCGCCCATCATGGGGCCCTACTTCGGGCCGGATTATCTGTGCTCAGTGTGGCCGGTGCGACCGGTCCCCGCACCCGAGCCGGTCACGGCCAAGGGCGCGCCGCCGATCCTGGTGATCGGGACCACCGGCGACTCGGCCACCCCCTATGAGCACGCCCAGACGATGGCCCGCCAGCTCGACTCCGGCGTACTGCTCACGTTCGACGGACCCGGCCATGGGGCGTACGGCGGAGGGTCGGCCTGCATCGACGCCGCCGTTGTCCGATATTTCACCGAAGGTCCACCGACGGGCGCCGAGACCTGCACTTAGGCTGACGTCCATGGCTGATCACACCACGTCCTGGCATCCCGGCGAGCCCTGCTGGGCCGACATCACCGTCACCGACATCGAGCGCAGCAAGAAGTTCTATTCCGAGGTTTTCGGATGGGACTACGAGGGCGGTGACCCGAAGTTTGGCGGGTACACCAATGCCACCATCGACGGCCGCATGGTCGCTGCCATGGCGCCGCCCATGCCCGGCTGGGAGCAGCAGTCCCGCTGGGTCGTCTATCTGGCCACCAACGACATCGCCGCCACCCATGAGGCCGTCAAGGCCGCGGGTGGCCAGCCGATCATGGAGCCGATGGCGGTCGGCGACTTCGGCAGCATGGGCCTGTGGCTCGACCCGACCGGCTCCCTGTTCGGTGCCTGGCAGGGCGATGAACACAAGGGCTTCGCCGTCGTCGACGAACCCGGTTCCGTCGCATGGTGTGACTACATGACG
>JAUNUL010000332.1 GCA_030538175.1 Propionibacteriaceae bacterium
GGGGCACCCAACCCTGGGAGCGTCCCTCAGGGCTGCGTGGACGAGCCCAAGGAGTCGCAGCGCAGCGAAGACGACGACGCGAGGAACGCAGAGCGACCGATCGCGGCACGGTAGTGCCGCAAACTACACGAGTCGGTCCACCGCCGCTTGAACGCGCTCGTCGGTCGCGGTCATGGCGATGCGGACGAACTCACCGGAGGCGGCGCCATAGAAGTCGCCCGGTGCGACGAGGATGCCGTGCTCGGCGAGAAAAGCGACGGAGTCGCGTCCGTGTTCTCCGCGGGTGGCCCAGAGGTAGAGCCCCGCTTGGGAGTGGTGGATCGTGAACCCGACTCGTTCAAGCGCTGGCCGCAACGCGGCGCGGCGTGCGGCGTACCTCTCTCGCTGGATCGCGACGTGATCATGGTCGACGAGAAGCGCGGCCATGACGTCCTGAATGGGGCCGGGCATCATGAAACCCGAATGCTTGCGGACTTCCAGCAGCTCGGCCAGCAACACGGGATCGCCGGCAACGAAGCCAGCCCGATAACCGGCCAGGTTCGATCGCTTGGACAGCGAATGCGCGCTGAGCAGGTTGGCGTGGGAGCCACCGCAGATGTTGGGATGCAAGATCGACTGCGGGTCGGCTTCCCAGCCGAATTCCAGATAGCACTCGTCCGCGGCCAGGATCGCATCGTTGGCGCGGGCCCAGGTGACCCATCCGCGCAAGGTCTCGGCCGAGGCGACCGCGCCGGTGGGGTTGCTGGGTGAGTTGATCCACGCCATGGCAGCCGGCGGGGCCTGCGCAGGATCGTCACAGACGATGACCCGGCAGCGGGCGAGCGCACCGCCGACCGCATAAGTCGGGTACGCCACCTCGGGGATGATCAACGTGTCCTCAGGGCCGAGGCCGAGCTGATGCGGCAGTTGCGCGACCAGTTCCTTGGTGCCGATAGCCGGGACGCCTACCACTGGGCGGTCGCCTGCAGCGGTGACCCCGGGATCGGCGACCCCGAGGCGGCCCGTCAGATAGGAGGCAATGGCGTCCTGGAGAGCCGGTGTGCCGAGCGTGGTCGGATATCCGGGCCAGTTCGTTGCCCCCTGCAGTGCTTCACGGCCGATCTCGGGGACCGGGTCGACGGGCGTACCCACCGAAAGGTCCACCATCCCGCCCGGATGTTCCCCCGCACGCGCCTTCGCGGCCGCGAGGGTGTCCCAGGGGAAATCCGGGAGGGTGGAGGTGTGCGGCTTCCTCACGCCTCGTCGTGCTCCTGCGGCGGGAGCTCGGCGACGAGCGGGTGATCGAACTCGATCGGGCCGTTCTCCTCGGTGTACTTCTGCGCGCCACCAGGGCTGCCCAGCTTGTCGAAGAACTGGACGTTCACGTCGTAGTAGCTGGCCCACTCCTCGGGGACATCGTCCTCGTAGTAGATGGCCTCCACCGGGCACACCGGCTCGCAGGCACCACAGTCGACGCACTCGTCAGGGTGGATATAGAGCATCCGGCCACCCTCATAGATGCAGTCCACCGGACATTCGTCAACGCAGGCCCGGTCCTTCAGGTCCACACACGGCTGCGCGATGATATAGGTCACGTTCACTCCCGAAAATGATTGGGTGCGCCGCGACCGGGGCCTGGTGTCCCGGCGACGCACCCCCCAAGACTAATCTCCCCCGATACGCGGAAGAAATGGGCCTCGACTGATGAGAAGCGATCCGTTACGGAATCTCGATGGTTTGCGGGTCGGTGTCCGCGTCTCGCTCCGAGTCGTTTCGGCCGACGGCGCTGCGGACCGGCTCGGGTTGGTGCTGGATCTCGATGACTCGACGATCACGGTGGAGGATCGTGCGGGCCGGGTGCATGTGATCCCCCGCCAGGACGTACGCATCGCCAAGCGCGTCCCGACCGTTGCGCGCGGGCGGAACCCGTTGCATGCGGACCCCACGCAACTGCGGTCCTTGGCACAGGATGCGACCCTGACCGCGCCGGACCCGACCGTGACTGCGCCGGATGAAGTGCGCTATTGGGTCGCCCGCCTGTGCGACATCGTCGACCACCTCGACGACAGCGGGGTCACTCCCCCACCCGGTCAGGCTGACACCGCGACGCATGCCGCACGTGGTGCTTCCCGCGGCCTCGTCAACGGCGAATGGGCCGCGTTCCAGCTGGCCGATGCGGACGCGCTCACCCCGCTCGCCGCATGGGCGGCGCGGCGGAATGCGCGGAACGTGGTCCTGACCAGTGCCCTGCCCGACAGCGTTCTGGACGACCTCAAGCTCATCCGGTTGACGGGCTGAGGCCCTCCGACCCCGGATCAGCGGGTGCAGCGGATCGCGTCGGTGGCGTTGTACTTCCAGGACTTGTCCTCGCGCTTGACGACTGCACCGTTCTGCTTGAACACGCGGTAGTAGCTCGCGGTGAACCCGGGCGAGGCCGACTGGGGGTTGCAGTCAGCGCTGCTGTCGGTGATCGTCCGGCCGTTGTAGAAGTCGGTCTTGCGGGGTTCCGGCGATTCGATGTCCCACTTCTTGGTGCCCCAGATCCGGACCGTGATCGAGCCCCGGTTGCCCGGAGACGATTTGCTGGTCGAGCTCTGGATATAGATCGCATGGTCGGTGGTGTTGCGGAACTTCACGTCGATGTGGCCGGAATAGATGGTGGATTCACGGCCTGCGGGATAGCGATCGAAATACATCGTGTGGGGTTGGTGCTCCACGTCCTCCAGCCCGGCGAACCAGCCGGCGTTGAACACCGTGGTTGCCGATTGGGAGATGCCGCCGGCGTTTTCCCGCTTGAGGCGTGATCCGGAGACGACCCAGCCGTCGACATAGCCGGCGGCGCTGGTGCGCGGGCCGAGCGTGCGGTCCAGGGAGAAGACCTCGCCGACGGGCACGGTCGTGCCGTTGATCCGCGATGCCGCGAGGGTCAGGTTGGTGTTGCGATAGGCCGCATGGGGGTAATAGGTGGTGAACTCACCGATCACTTCCTTCGGCTTCTGGGCCTCGGCCATCTCGGTGGTGAACTTGGCCTTGCTCTGCACCAGTTCGGCCTTCACCGAGCGCTCGGGGGCCAGCAGCACCGGCATCACGGCCTTGTCGAAGTTCTCCTTCGTCAACTCCGCTCCATCGACCGAGGGGATCACCGTCGGCGTGCCACCCTCGAAGGAATAGCGGGCATTGCGGGCCTGCTTCAGCGACAGCTTCTTGATGGCCGGCTGGGCGTTGTCATAGAGCTTTTCCACGTCCGCTTTGCCGATAACCTTGCCGTCCTCGACCACGAACGCGGACGCGTTGCCGATCATCGCGGGGGTCACCTCGAACACACCCTCACCGGTGTCGACCTTGAT
>JAUNUL010000333.1 GCA_030538175.1 Propionibacteriaceae bacterium
TAGCGCGCTTCGTTCGGGACGAAGAGGTCGCAGGTTCAAATCCTGTCACCCCGACCACATGATGTCTCCGGGACATCGAGCGAGAAGGCCCACATGGTGGGTCTTTTTTTGTTGATTCTGTACGCGCGGCCCTGCTCAGGGGGTGTGGTCTCCCCGCCCCCGGCTGAGTGCAGCGATGAGCAGCAGGCCAGCCCCGGCCGAATGCAGGATCACGTTGAGAATCGCATTGGCCGGCCAAGGCACCGCGGTCATCCCCGACTGGAGCAGGATCGACACGATCACCGGGATGAACCAGGTGGCGGCCAGGAACAGCATGCCGACGCAGAACATCAGCTGCACCGGACCGCGGAGCTTCACCAGACCGATCAACGCACCCACGGTGAGCGCGACGCCGACCAGGGTCATGAACACCATGCTGGTCATGGCTGACGTCCTGACGTCGCTGACGATGCGCCCGGGCGCAGAAACGTGCCGGCCGCAACGAGGAAGATGCCCGCGAGCCACGGCAGAGTGGGCACGTGCCACACCAAGTCGGCCCCGAGCACGGGCATCAACGGCGCGAGCAGCGGCCCCGACACGACGGGCAACCACAGCACGGTCGCGATTGCGCAGAGCCCGAATCCACCGGCGACCAGTGACCGCCGTCGACCCCGCAACCGAACTGCCGCGATGACGAACAACGCGACCATGAGCAGGACGATCCAGCCATCGAAGACGGCCTGGAGCGGGTCATAGTGATAATCCATGGGCGCCTGCTAGCGCTGGGGCTCGTTGTATCCCTGCGGTTGCTGATAGCTCTGCAGGCCGTTGTATCCCTGAGCCGGATAGTTCAACTGATACGGGTTCTGCGGCTCCGGATAGCCCTGGTTGCGACCAACGCCACTCCCTGCAGTGACTGCGGCCCAGACGAGCAGTGCTACGCCACCAACCGAAACCGCGCTTCCCACCAGGTTGACCACCACGGTCATAGCCATGAAGGTGTCGGCGCTGCTCGAGAGCGCGCCGAAAATCAGCGGCATGAACATCCCGATGAAGCGAGACAGGATCAGCGCCCCGACGCCACCGAGGACCAGATTTCGCGTACGCCCCGTGGTCTTGATCAGACCGAATACGCCCACGCCGACCAGCGCGAGCACGTAGACCACGGCGAGCACGCTCAGCAGAGCACCAAGGGTGCTGGTGCTCACGTCAGCGACCGGTGCCGGCGTACACGACGGCCTCGCCGTCGGCATCCAGACCAAAGGCGCTATGCGCGGCCTGCACGGCCTGCTCGACCGAGCCCGCGTCGACGACGACGGAAATCCGGATCTCCGAGGTGGAAATCATGCCCAGGTTGACCCCGGCATCGGCGAGCGCGCGGAAGAAGCGGGCGGTCACGCCCGGGTGCGACTTCATCCCGACACCGATGACGCTGACCTTGCCGATCTGGTCATCGAACAGGAGATCCTGGAAGCCGACGGTGTCCTTGATGTCGGTGAGGGTCTCCATGGCCAGCCGGGCATCGGACTTGGCGAGGGTGAACGAGATGTCGGTCCGGTTGCTGGAGATGCGCGACACGTTCTGGACGATGGTGTCGATGTTGATTCCGGCACCGGCGATCGCGTCGAAGATCCGGGCAGCCTCACCGACCTGGTCGGGCACGCCGACGATCGTGATCTGGGCTTCGCTGAGCGTGTGGGCCACGCCGGAGATCAACGGCTGTTCCATCGGATTGCCTTCCTTGTCGGGGAGGGGTTTGATGTCGGCGAGGTCCTTGACCCAAGTGCCGGGCCGCTCGGAGAACGACGAGCGGACATGGATGGGGACGTTCTCGCGGCGGGCGTATTCAACGCACCGCAGGTGCAGGACCTTGGCACCCGAGGCCGCAAGCTCCATCATCTCCTCATAGGAGATCTCCGGGACCTGGCGGGCCTTCGGCGCGACCCGGGGGTCGGCGGTGAAGATGCCGTCCACATCGGTGTAAATCTCGCAATAGTCCGCACCCAGCGCCGCGGCCAGTGCGACCGCGGTCGTGTCGGAGGCGCCACGACCCAGGGTCGTCACGTCCTTGGAGTCCTGGGAGACGCCCTGGAAGCCGGCGACGATGACAATATTGCCTTCATCGAGCGAGCTGTGGATGCGGCCGGGGGTGATGTCGATGATGCGGGCATCGCCGTGCTTCCCGGTGGTGATCACGCCGGCCTGGGACCCGGTATAGGAACGGGCCTCGACGCCGAGGTCATGCAGCGCCATGGCCAACAGCGCGGCGCTCTGTCGCTCACCGGTGGTGAGCAACATGTCGAGCTCGCGGGGCGCAGGCATCGGCGACACCTGAAGGGCCAGATCGAGCAGCTCGTCGGTGGTGTCACCCATGGCGGAAATCACCACGACCACGTCCTTGCCGGACTGTTTGGTGGCCATGACGCGCTTCGCAACCCGTTTGATGCTGTCGGCATCGGCGACGGACGACCCACCGAACTTCTGGACTACGCGGCTCACGGTTCTCCTAACGTCTGAACTCCCGGGGACACACTAATGGCTGACCCTGTCCATGAGCGGTGTCACGTTCCGCCCCCGGACCCGGGCACGGGGGCGGGTTGCTCTTCAGCGGTGTCGATCGCGTCCGTTCCGGGGGATGGAACCGGATACGGCACGGGGGATACTGGCGGGTATCTTTCGAAGGGAATCGACAGGTCCATCGGCGGAGCGGTTCTGCAGGCCTGCCGATCTTGGTCGAAAGGTCCCTCGTGGCGTCAGCTGTATTGGTCCTCAACTGCGGCAGTTCCTCTGTCAAGTTCGCACTCTATGACCCGGAGTCGAAAGATCGCCTGCTGAACGGCTTGGCCGAGCGAGTCGGGACCCCCGAGGCCTCGATCACCATCAAGTTCCCCGATGCCCCGGTCACCATCGGCGACCTTGAGCAGACCGATCACTATGGCATCCTGATCCGCGTCCTCAACGAGCTCGAGGGCTGGCGCGCCGAGCGCAACATCACCATCACCTCCGTCGGGCACCGCGTCGTGCACGGCGGCGAGGAGTTCGCCTCCTCGGTGCTGCTCGATGACGAGGCCATGGCCGCCGTCGAGCGCTGCAGCCCGCTGGCCCCACTGCACAACCCGGCCAACATCGCCGGCGTCGAGGCGGCCCGCGCGGCCCTGCCGGACGTCCCGCAGATCGGTGTCTTCGACACCGCCTTCCACCAGACCATGCCCCCGGTCGCCTATCGCTATGCCGTCCCGGCCGAGTGGTACGCCGACCTGGGCGTCCGTCGCTATGGCTTCCACGGCACCAGCCACCTCTCTGTCTCGGCCGCTGCCGCGGACATGCTCGGCAAGCCGCTGGC
>JAUNUL010000334.1 GCA_030538175.1 Propionibacteriaceae bacterium
TTGAGGTTGCCGTACATGTGGATCAGCAGGTAGCCCACCATGACAAGGCCGCTGAGGGCCATCCAGAATTTGCGCATAACAGAGGAGCGCGCCGCCCTCTGTTGAACTGTGAGTGTTGGAGTAGTTGTCGCCACGGGCCCACCCTAAACCCAGTGATGTGGCCGATAGGGGGTATCCCAGCAGTTTCCAACGAGGTCTCGGCATTCGTTACCAAGCTTTGTCATTGGGACCAGACGGGCGTGTTACCAAGGCCACATTGCGCCCGGTCAGCCGGCGCAAAACGACCCGCTCGCCGCCCGGAAAGTGCCGTGACAGTACGCCCGACCCGCCCGGTATCCGGCCTCGCCGTTGAGAGACAACTCGGAGACGGTGACCAGGGTGACACCCTTGGCCTGCAGCCCCGCGAGGATCGCCGGCACGGCCGCCACCGTGCTCGGGTGGATGTCGTGCATCAGCACAATCGAGCCAGGTTTGAGGTCAGGACTGTGCACGGCGGCTTTCTCGGTGGCCGCCGCGTCCCGGGTCCGCCAGTCCAACGTGTCGACGTCCCACTTGATGATGGCGGCGCCCGTGCTGTGCACGACGTCATCGACCGTCTTGTTGTGTGCGCCGAACGGCGGCCGAAATGTCATCGGCTTGCGACCGTACGCCGCACTCAGCACCGTGGCGTTGTCGACGATCTCCTTCTGCAACCGCGCCGGATCGCTCTGCGCGAGGTTGGGGTGGCTGAACGAGTGCGACCCAATCTCGTGCCCGGCGGAGGCCACCTGTTTGCCGACACCCGGGTTGGCCTGCACCATCTGGCCCAACTGGAAGAACGTGGCCGGGGCCTTCGCTGTCGCGAGCGCGCCCACGAGCTTGGCCGTTTCACTGCCCGGACCATCGTCGAAGGTGAGCGCCACGCAGTTCAGCGTCCGACAGTCGGGGCCCACCGCGGTCGATGGCCGTGCATCCCCTTGGACCGCGACGTCCGCGCCAGTCACCGGCGGCGCCTCGTCGGTGATCGGCCCGGCCGGATGCGGGGAGCCGTCGAAGACCGACGGGTTCTGGGCGGCGAGGGCAGCCCTCTTGCCCAGCTCCGACAGCCACGGCGCCGCGATGTCGGCCTTAACGGTGATCGCAACGAAGTCCTTGTCGTCCAGCACTCCTGGCGCGAACTGGGCGACAAGATCACCCCGGGCGTCGAATCCGAGCATCGGCCCATTGCCCTGGGGTGCCGGCGCCTCGGCCAGAGCCGCCCGCAGTCGGTCCTTGTTGACCTTGCGGCCGGCGGCCTTGCCGACGGCATCGGTGAACTGCGCCCACTGTGACGCCTGAATCAATGCCGGGGAGGAAAACACCCGCTTCGATCCTGCGTCGTACCACACCAACGCGGGCCTGGTGGTGGCGCCGGATTCGCCCTGCCATGTGGGCACCACCATGAGGCCCACAGTCCCCGGACCCGAGGCGATCACCCGATAGGAAATATCCACCGACGTGGCCCCGGCCCAAGCAGCCTCCCGAAGACCACGTTCGCGCAGCACCTCCATCGCCGAGGTGAGCTGACGTGCCGTGGTGATGGTGGGCACCTCCGCCCGGACCCCGCGTTCGTCATCCAGATAGACCGTTGGCTCCAGGCCGGGCACCAACGCCGCATTGGCGGGAGCGAACCCCAGCACGGCGTCATCGGCGCGGGAGAGGAGGGCGGCTTCCGCGCTGGTCCGTTCCGGTGTCGCACAAGCCGACAGCGAGACGACCACGGCCGTGACGATCGCACCCACAGCCCGAGCGGGCGTACGCAACAACACTCAGCCTCCGATGGTCGAACTCGAGCCATCGTAGGCGGGACGACGCAGTTGGGCCCGCAGCCACATCGCGTGGCGCAGGACCGGTTTCGGATCAATCGCTGCGGAACGTCGTGATCAGGCAGGGCCCCACAGATCGATCATTGCGGTGGCCGGCTGCAGCATCGGATTCACACCGCCGCGCGCTGTGGTGATCGCTACCGCCGAATCGGGAACCCACAACGGGATGATCGGCAGTTCGCGGGACATCAGGACATCGGCCTGGGCAACCAGGTCACGACGCTCCGTCGCCACCAACACCGAGCGGCTGCGGTCAAGCAGCTCGTCCAGCTCGGGATTGCAATAGCCCGACGGACCCCCGCAGGCGACCCAGGATTCGACATGCACAGGATCCGCGGTCGGCAGGCGATACGTCCCGATGACACCGTCCACGGTTGGGTCCGCCCACGCCTGCGCGGCATCGGTCACCGGGCGCAGCGTGATCTCGGCTCGCACCCCTGCCTCCGCGAGATCGGTGATCATGGCATCCCAGGGGGCACGATCGGGATTGTCCGTCAGCACCGTCAGCGCGAGGACTCGACCTTCGGACCAACCCGCCGCCGCCAGTGTGCGCCGCGCGGCCTGCGGGTCGTGGGGCCAGCTCGCGCGATCCTGCGAGACCGCCCAGTCGGGGGCAAACATGACGGAGTCGACGACACGACCGTTGCCGCCCAATTGCTGGGCGACGATCCCTTGGCGATCGATGGCCTGGATCAGCCCCTGCCGCACGCGGGCATCGGCCAGCGGCCCGCGACCGCTCAGCCCAACCACCCGATCGCCGGGGGCGCGCAGCAGTCGATAGCCCTCGGGAATCTGACCGAGTTGGGCCGGATCGATGTCGACCGCGAGATCCAGGTCACCGCGCCCCAGCGCAGCCACTGCTTCATCGGGAGCCACCACCCGGGCGATCACCTTGTCCAGACGGGTGAACGGCTTGACCTGCGGGTTGGGTCGCAACGAGACACGATCCGTCCCTTCCCAGGCATCGAAAAGATAGGCCCCCGATCCGACGACCGGTGCCCGGAACAGATCCGGTGCCGCAAGATCCTGATCGGCATAGATGTGACTCGGCAGAACCAGGACGGCGGTCAGCTGGGCGAGGAAGTTTGGATCTGAATCGATGAGGTTGATCACGACACCGCGCGAGGTCTCCGCGACCGCACCTGAGACGTGGGCGGCCCGGCCCTCATGGAAGTCCTGTGCACCCTTGATGCGCAGGAGCGCCGGCAGTGCCTGAGACCGGCTGCCGGGCTTGAGGTGTTGTTCGATGGTGAACAGCAGGTCGTCGGAGCCCATGCGGACCCCATCGCTCCAGAAGTCGTGCTTGATCGTGAGCAGCACCGTGCGGTCGTCGTTGATCGTCCCCCACCAGTCGGCCATCCGCGGCAGGATCCGCCCATCGACGACGCTCACCAGCGGCTCGAAATGGGCTGCGGCCAGCAGCTGATCCGCCGTGCCGGGGGCGGCGAACGGATCGAACCCACTGGGCTTTG
>JAUNUL010000335.1 GCA_030538175.1 Propionibacteriaceae bacterium
AACACGTTCGAGACGGCGGCACGTCTCTGACCGGTGAGCATCTGAGCCGGCGCTGACCGGGACAAGCACCGGCACGAACGCGCCGGAAACACTCCTCACGCAACGCCTTCACGCCCAGTCGTGCAGAAATCGGCACGATCATGCCGTTTCGCTTGCGACCGGTTCGGACACGAGCAACAATGGAGTCAAACCGGCACGCTCGTGCCGCACCACGTCAAGGGGGTGGCGATGACGCAGGAGTTGGCGAGTGCCGTCCGGGAGCGCCGACGTGAGTTGGGGCTGGTCCAGCGCGACCTCGCGGATCTCGCGGGGGTGTCCGAACGGTTCGTGCGGGCCGTCGAAACGGGCAAGGAAACCGTCCAGCTCAAGACCCTGCAAGCACTGCTGGACGCCCTGGGGTTGGAGCTGACCGTTCGACTGCGGGGTGAGGCGTGACCGATGTCCGGCAAGTCCGTCGCGCGACGGTGTTCAAGAACGGGACCCCTGCCGCCACCCTCGAACGCACCGACACCGGGACTCGCTTCCGGTATCGAGGCGACTATGCCGGGCCGGCAGTGGCGACGACCCTCCCGCTCATCGACGAGCCGAAGGACAGCACCGGCGGAGCCGTCCCCCCGTTTTTCGCAGGTCTCCTGCCGGAGGGGCGGCGGCTCAGCAATGTCCGCCGCGCGCTCAAGGCAGCCCCGGACGACGACCTGTCTCTGCTCCTAGCGGTGGGCGGCGACTTGATCGGTGACGTCCAGGTCCTGCCCGAGGGCCAGGAACCTCATGAGCCGCAACCCCTGCTGCACGAAGGGGCCGACTTCCACGATGTCGACTTCCGGGACCTGCTGGCCGAATCAGGCATCGTCGATCCGATCGGCATCGCCGGTGTTCAGGACAAGGTGTCGGCGCGCATGCTGTCAGTGCCGATCGCATCGGCATCCCACCGTTACATCCTCAAACTCGACCCCCCGGAGTTCCCGGACGTGGTGCGCAATGAGGCGTACTTCCTGCAACTGGCCCAGGGTTTGCGGCACCCGGTCGCCCGGGCCGAGATCGTGCTCGACCGCCGGGAACGACCAGGACTGCTTGTGACCCGCTTCGACCGGGTAGTCGAGAATGGGGAGGTCCGGCGGCTCGCGGTCGAGGACGCCCTGCAGCTGCTCGGCCGCTATCCGTCGGAAAAGTACTCGGTCACCTCCGAGGAGGTCGCAACGGTTATCGGTGCGGTGTGCACGGCACGTCCCGTGGCTTTGAGGGCGGTGTTCCTGCAGTTCGCGTACGCCTGGCTCACCGGCAACGGCGATCTGCACGCGAAGAACATCTCGGTGATCCATACCGGCCGGGAGTGGCAGGTCGCGCCGGTCTATGACGTGCCGAGCGGGCTGCCGTACGGGGATCACACCTTGGCTTTGCCGCTGCAGGGGCGGCTGGAGAATCTGATGCGCGTGCGCTTCCTCGATTTCGCCGCAGCGGTCGGTCTCCCCCGGCGTGCTGCTGAACGCGCCCTCGACGAGGTGCTGGCTCTGACCGCGGAGATCCCGGCTGATCTGGCTGCCGGCGCGCTCCCGCTCAACGACAACGCCCTGAGGGCCATGTCGCGCAGCCTGACCCGGCGACATCGCGACCTGCAGTCGGTCTGACCTCGATCTCCGTCGTCGCTCGCCCCCTTCGTGGCCACGCCCCACCACTCCCCAACCCAAGCGCTTCTCCCCGACGCGCAGGCACGTTGGGGTGTTGTACTGGGCGCGGGGAGTCGCGGCCCCGCGGGGGCACCGCTGGGCGTGCCCTCTGCGATCGGTCAGGTCAGCGAGCGAGCCAGTCGCTCCAGCCGCGTTGCGGTTTGAGCGCGTGCACCACCGATTCCGGGAGACCGAGCTGGTGACCGAGCTGGGGCCAGTGCCGCTGGACAAGTCGGCGTACATCCTCCGCGGCCATCCGATCCAGCGTCTGGATAAGCAGGTCCGGGGCAGCCTGACGGGACACCAGCAGTGCTTCGGCGAGCCGATCGAGGCTGTCATCGGGCCAGCGCGCGAGCTGACCGAGGGTGTGGTCGATGGCGTGGTGCGGGAGCGCGTCGAGCACAGCCGCGAAGCGTCGCGGGAAGGCGTCGACGGCGATGCTGGCCCGCAGGCCCTTCGACAGATTCCGATTGGCGCCGAGCCAGCGACGCCAGAGCTCATCGGTCCAGGCACCCCACGGCAGCCTGCCGGCGGTCACCGCCTGCAGCAGCAGGTCGCGCGTCCGGGCTGTGTCCAGCGCGGTCGCGAGCCATTGGTCGGCCAGCGGTCCGGTCACCCCGCGAACCAGTTCATCGGCGGTCACCGTTGCGGGGTCGACCGTGGCCAGGTCGAGCAGGCCGGCCAATCGGGCTGGGTCCTCGGGCAGGGCCCACTCCCCTGCGATCACCCGTTCGGCGAGTGTTCGGTACGCCGCTCCGACCGGCATCTCGTCCAGCAGGGGCACCTCGTCCGCGCCGTCGGTCCAGGGAGCCACGGCGACGCCGACACCCTGGGCCCGGTCGGCGTCGGTGACGACCGATCGGGCCGGCGTACGCACGGCGAGCGCGGGCGGCAGGGCCTCGACCAACTCCGCAAACACGGCCACGGAATCCTCCAGCGTCTCCGCCCGCACCACCAAGGGCCGCCCCCGGTGCACCGACTCCAGGATCAGCGCCATCGTGTCCGGGTCGGGCGTCTCGAGGACGTCGGGCACCTCGATCGTGAGGGTTTCCAGTCGAGTCACGTCGGCTCGTTCACGGAGCAGTACGCCGGCCTCGGCCAGCATCGGCAGATGCACCGGGCCCAGCGTCCGCGTGGGGTCAAGCAGAGCGTGCACCTGGAACTCACCGGCCCGGGCGGAGTCCGCGGCGTACACCTTCAGCATCAAGATCGAGCCGTGCGCACTGGGCAGGAACTCCAGCAGCCACGGCACGTCCCCCGTGGCGCGCACGTGACGGTCCGCGTCGGAGCCCAAGAAGTCACCGAGCAGCGCGACCCACTCCGACCGCGTCGGCTCACTCGGCCAGCCGGGGCTGCGGGCGAGGACGTTCTTGCCGTTGCTGGTGCGGCTCCAGCCAATGAGCAACTGATCGACGGTGATCTCGGTCATGATCGAGCCCACCTCAGCGATCGAAGATCGTGGTCAACAGCCACGTCATCGGTTCGAAGATGCCGAACGGCTGGAGCGCCGCGAACCGTCCGTCGGGCCGCGGCGCGCTGCCCATCGCCGAGGTGGCGAACACCTGCAAGGGCAGCCCGAGTTCTTCGGCTGCCGCGAGGATCCCGGTGCCGTGGCGCCGGAAGACCTCGTGGGCGACCGCGCTGGCTGCGT
>JAUNUL010000336.1 GCA_030538175.1 Propionibacteriaceae bacterium
CGGAAGTCCGCCCCGAGGGCGTCCCGAGCAATGCCGTTGCGAACGACGTCATAGACCGTCTCGGCGAGGAACTGGCTCTTGGTCGGCACGACCTTGAGCCGGCGGGCCACGAGCCACCACAACACGATCACCACGATGGCAGCGATAATCGCCTGCACCAGCGGCTTGTTGAACCAGTCAACCCCGGGGATGAAACCACCCGAGAAGAAGAAGTCACCCGCGCCCGGGGGCTTATAGGGAGCGCCGGTCTCAAGCGGCGGCAAGATGAACATCAGCGAACCCACGCTGCCTCCTAGGGTGAACACACTCATCAGCTAACCTGCCCGTAACGTCGGATGATCAAGATCACCGACAATGCCGTGCCCACCACAATGCCCACGGGCAGCAGGAATGTGGTGTGGAGGAAGTGGTCACCGAGCCAACCGAGACCACCGTAGAACAGCAGGCCGGCGAGGAGATAGGACAACACGCGGTAGCCCTGTTCGGTGGTTCCGGTGCCCTTCGTCGCGCTCGGGACATTACCAGTCGTCTTCGGCTGCGTCATTTCCCAGCCTCCCCAGCAGAGGGCTCGTCGAAGTTGGGAATTCGCAGTCGCGAGAACACCACGACCTCCCCCGCGATCCAACCCACGACCGTCGCGACGGCGGTGATGATCAAGGGCGCAGCAAGAAGCCGTGAGGCATCGCTCGCATTGCCCAGATAGAGGAACAGCAGACCCCCCAGGGCTGCCACCCGCGCGATATAGGACGCCACCGACGCACGGAAAACCGTGTTCGCCGGAGCATCTGCAACCTGGACCTGCACCCACTGGCCGACGGTATAGAAGAACACGACCATCGCGGCCGCGAGACCAGCACTTGCCAGCCCGGGCAGGCCATCACGGATCAGAAAAATCCCCACACACGTGAACGCCGCGATATGGGCACCAGCGAGGCCACCGGCCAACAGCCGACGGGCCCGGGACGCCGCAATGCTGGGTCCCGACCGGGAGGGCCGCAAAGCCACCTCGTCGGCGGAACCTGTCATCGTGGTCATCGTCTCGCTGTCTGTCTGGGCAGGGACGCACGGAGCGGCCGAGCCTTCCGTGAACTCGCTTGTGAAACTTAGCACAATCTCCTGTGGCGTGTGCCCGTACGGACGTGATGGACAGTCCTCACGGACACGGTTCAGGGCAGGTCCTGGATTCGGACCTCGGCACGCCGTTCCGCTTTCCGCATCGCCCGTTTCGCTTCCGGGTCGGACACCTTGCGTCCGCTACCGATGGTGAAGATCGTGACCACACCCATGGCCGCCAGAACACCCAGCACAACGAGCACGTTCGGGTTGAACCCGATCAGGATCACACCGAAGGAGATCAGGGCCGACCAGATATACATCAGGATGACTGCCCGCCGGTGGGAGTGGCCCTGCTCGAGCAAGCGGTGGTGCAGATGCTGCTTGTCGGCGACCCAGAACCAGGTGCCGGCGTACGTCCGTCGCAGGAACGCGAGCAGGAAGTCGAGGAACGGCAGGGCCATGATCGCCAACGGGAGAATGAGCGGGAGGTACGCCGCCATGAGCCCGGTCTCGGTCGAATGCAGACCGGAGGAATCGATCTGGCCCGTGAGGGAGATCGTGGACGTTGCCAACAGCAGACCCAACAGCAAGGCACCCGAGTCCCCCATGAACATGCGGGCAGGGAAGAAGTTGTGCGGCAGGAAACCGAGGCAGACCCCAGCGATCGCGATCGTGAGCAGGCTCGCCGTCGTCGCACGCGGCAGGGCGAGGCTGGCGACGAGCAGATAGGAGTACGCGAAAAAGGCCAGCGCACCGATGGCCACCACCCCCGAGGCCAGACCGTCCAGGCCATCGACGTAGTTCACCGCATTCGAGCACAGGACGATGAAGAACACCGTGACCGCGATCGAGATCGAGTCATCCAGCGAAATGATCGTGTTCGGCAGCGGGATCCACAGCATCTTCACGCCATTGGCGACCACCACTCCTGCCGCCAACACCTGACCTGCCAGTTTGGTGATGGCGTTCAGCTCGAAGAGGTCATCCAACACGCCCACCGCGCAGATCACGACCCCGGCGATCAGCACCGCCCGGAAGTCATGGTGGATCAGCTGGTTGCGACCCAGGAACGGCAAGTGGGTGGCCACCACGAACGCCGCCGCGACCCCGCCCAGCATCGCGATCCCACCAAAATAGGGAATAGGAATGGCATGTACATCGCGGTCGCGCACCCTGGCGACCGCCCCGGTCCGCAACGCAAGCCGGCGACACCATCCACTCAGCAGATAAGTGACCGTCGCGGTGACGAAGAGCACCAGGAGATATTCGGTCATCCGTCAGCCGGTCTGACCCAGGGATTCCGATGGTGGATCCGTGGACTCCCCCGCCGCCTCGACGGAGGTGGGCTGGTCCTGCGGTGGGTTGTCGTTCGGCGCCGGCTGCTCATCCGGCACGTTGTCATTGGGCGCTGCCTGCTCATCGGACACGTTGTCATTGGGTGCCAGTTGCTCCTGCGAGGCGTGGTCGTCTGGCCCGGGCTCGATCACAGAGGGCGCTCCAGCGGGCTCCGTGGTCGTTGCCGCCTCACGCTGCGGCTCGGGATCCGGTTCGAGTTCCGGCTCGGGTTCCTGACGCTCCTCCAGATACGGCACGACGTCGCGGAGTTCGGTGGCGGTCAGCTTCCCGGCACGCACAATGACGCCAAAATCCGAAGCGGTGAAGTCAACGATCGTCGACGGCACCAGACCGGGGGTGGCCCCGCCGTCCAGATAGACCGCCACGCTGTCGCCAAGCTGGTCCTGGGCTTCGAACGCGGTCACCGCGGCGGGCTCACCCGTCCGATTGGCACTGGACACGGCGAGGGGGCCGGTCGCCCGCAGGAATTCGCGGGCAATCTCGTGGTCGGGGACCCGGACGGCGATGGTGCCATGGGTCTCGCCGAGATCCATCGACAAGCTGGTCTGGGCCTGCAGGATCAACGTCAGCGGGCCCGGCCAGAACCGTTCGGCCAGTTTCTTGGCGGCATCGGGAATGTCCCGTCCCAGCGCCATCAACACCGTCGGATCACCGATCAGCACCGGCGGGGGCATGTCCCTCCCCCTGCCTTTGGCAGCCAGCAGGCCATTCACTGCCGTCGCCGAGAAGGCATCCGCACCGACCCCATAGACCGTGTCGGTCGGCAGCACCACACAGGCACCGGAGCGGACGGCAGCAACGGCGGCGGCCAGCGACGGCTCGCGATCCTCACCGGCACAACTCAGCACTCGGCTTCGGTCCGGGCTTTTTTCCTGTTCAGGCTCGGGCATGGT
>JAUNUL010000337.1 GCA_030538175.1 Propionibacteriaceae bacterium
GACATCGTGATCCTCGATCGCAATGGAATCCGGCGCAGTCCGCGCCCGGTCGGCGATCCACCGAAACAACGTGTGTGCACCTGGCGACGACATCACAGAACCTCCTCGAGCGTCTCCCGCGGATCAGTCTGCTGTGATCGACGCGGGTTGAACCGGTTCAGGGCTCCGGAGAGTCCGCCCGGCAGGAACAACACAACCAGAATGAACAGCGTGCCGAGGATGAACAGCGGTTCGCTCAGGGGAATGTGCAGGATCGGCGGCAGATCGCGGATCGCCGGCGAGGACGCGAAGGCGCCGAGGCGCTGGTCGAGCAGCGTGTACAGCACCCCACCGATCACCGCCCCCACCCGACTGCCGACACCGCCGAGGACGACCATGACCAGCAGCGTCAGCGTGAAGTCCGCGGACGTCGCCCGGGGCTGTGCGCCGGATTGCAGGAGCAGATAGACCATGCCGACAACGGTGGCGAGCGTCGCGGCGATGACGAACGTGAGGAGTTTCACGACGTACGGACTGCCGCCGAGCACCCGGACCCGCATCTCGTTCTCACGCGTCGCCGCGACCGTGTGGCCGGCGCGGGAGCGCTCGATCCAGCGGACGACGAGGAACACGACCACCAGCACGGCGAGGGCCAGCCAATAGAGGTTGCGGGTGTTGACGACGCCGATGAAGAAGTCGGGTACGCCGGCTGTGTTGAGCGCGAGACCCTCCTCGCCACCGGTGAGGCGGCCCGGATTGCGTCGGACCAGCACGTTGCCGGCCTGCGCGAACGCGAGGGTCACCATGGCGAACGAGATGCCGGTGACGCGCAGGCTGATCGCACCGATGACGTGTGCAATGAGGATGCCGCCAATGAGGACGACCACGGCCCCCGCCAGGAGCGGTAGTTGCGTGTTGGCGAGGACGATGCCGAGGCCATAGACGCCGACACCGAAATAGAGCGCATGGCCGAAGCTCAACAGCCCGGCGACGCCGAAGATCAGGTGATAGGACAAGGCGAGTGCCGCGATCAGCCAGCACATGGCGAGCAGGTGCAGGGAGCCGGGGGAATAGGTCGGCCCGGGCAGGATCCCGAGCCCCGGGATCGCGAGCAGGGGGAGCACCGCCAACACGATGACGGCGACGATCCCGGCGATCGTGGGTGCGAGGCGGGCCTTGTGCGTGGTGCTCATGCTGCCTGCTTTCCGAGGAGGCCCCTGGGACGAACGAGGAGAACCACCGCCAGCAGCAGGACGACGATGACGTCACCGATGCCGAGGTAGTAGTTCGCGAACTGCTGCAGCACCGCGACCACCGCCGAAGCGATCGCGGCACCGGTCAGCGAGCCCAGGCCACCGATGACGGTCACGATGAACGCGAAGATGAGCAGCGTGCCACCGAGGGCGGGGGAGACATAGCCGAAGTATTGGCTCGCGAGCACCCCGCCGATGCCGGCCGCGGCACCACCGAGGGAGAACACGAGCGTGAACGCCTTGCGCACGTCGATGCCGAGCGCGGTGACCATGGATCGGTTCTCCACCCCGGCCCGAATGATCAGGCCGAAGCGCGTCTTGTTGAGGAACAACACGATCCCGAGCAGCACCACCAGCGCTACGGCGATGCACAGGAACATGACGTTCGGCACCGAGGCGCCCGCGATCGTTGTGGTCTGGCGCACCCAGGCGGGGCCGGAGATGAAGATCGGGTCGGGCCCCCAGATCCCCTCGAACAGGGCGACGCTGGCCAGCGCAAGACCCACCGTCACCAGCACCTGCTCGATGTGGCGCTTATAGAGCGGGCGGATCAGCAGCAACTCGGTGGCTGCCGCGAACAGCGCGCCGACGATCGCGCCCGCGAGCACGGCCAGCGCGAAGGATCCCCAGGAGTCCGGCCCCAATCGGCGGGCGACAGCCCAACCGGTGAACCCGGCCAGCGTGAGGAAGGAGCCGTGGGCGAAGTTGAGGACGCCCATCAAGCCATAGATCAAGGACAGGCCCGAGGACACCAGGAAATAGAGGGCGCCCAGGCCAAGGCCGGTGATGAGGAGCAGGACGATGGTGCTCATGCGTTCTCCTCGGAATGGACACCCAGCAGGCGTTGGATCTGGTCCGGGTCAGCGAATAGGTCAGCGGCGGCGCCGGTGTGCACCACGCGACCGGAGTCGATCACGATGACGCGCTCGGCGAGCTTCTCGACGACCGTGAGGTTCTGCTCGACCAGCAGGACCGGGGTGGTGCGGGCGGCCTCGGCCAGGGCGTCGGCCACCTCATTGACGATCTTGGGTGCCAGCCCCTTGGTCGGCTCATCGACGAGCAGCAGCTTGTTGGGGTTGATCAGCGCCCGGGCGACCGACACCATCTGCTGTTGGCCGCCGGACAGGGTGCCGGCCCGCTGCTGGGCTCGTCGGGTGAGCTCGGGGAACAAGGCTTCGACGAGCTCGGTGCGAGGCTCGGGCGTGCGGATGGCCAGCTTGAGGTTTTCCGCGACGGTCAGGCCGCCAAAGACCTCACGGTCCTCCGGGACATAGCCGACACCACGCTGCACGATCCGGTGGGTGGGCTCATGATCGATGCGGGTCCCCTCGAAGGTGACCTCGCCCGTGCGATCGATCAGGCCGAGGATGGCCTTCAGCGTGGAGGTCTTGCCGACACCGTTGCGGCCGAGGACAGCGGTGACGCCCTGAGCCGGGACGACGAAATCGACCTGTTCGACGACCTGTTGCCCCGCGATGTGAGCGGCCAGGTTCGCGACGCGCAGGATCGGCTCGCCGACGGGACCGGGGGACGCTGCCGGCGTACTCATGCCACACCTCCGAGATAGGCGCTTTGGACCGTCTCATCGGCCATGATCCGGTCCGGGCTGTCGATGGCGAGCAGCTCGCCGTGGTGCATGACCGCCACTCGATCGGCGAGACCGAGGACGACGTCGATGTGATGTTCGACCATCAGGACCGTGCGACCCGAGCGGTGGAGCGTGCGGATCACCTCGCTGAGGCCGGGGACGTCGGAGGAGTTGACCCCCGCCATCGGCTCGTCCAGCAGGATGACCTGGGGATCGGCGGCCAGCAGCATGGCGATCTCCAGCTTGCGCTTGTCACCGTGGGAGAGATCCCCGGCCGCGGTGCGGTGTTTGTCGAGCTGGACCGTCGCGAGGTGTTGTTCGGCCAGCTGCGTGGCCTCGTCTCCCGAACGGGGGAATCGGAAGACCGACAGGTTGCCGCCGAGCTTCTGCTGGGCGGCGATGCGGACGTTCTCGAGCACCGACAACCGTGGAAACAGGCTGGAGGTCTGGAACGTGCGACCGACCCCGGCCCGC
>JAUNUL010000338.1 GCA_030538175.1 Propionibacteriaceae bacterium
GTGGTCTTGATCGCGATGTGGCGGGACATGTCGGCCAGCCAGTGCAGGACATCCTCGGTCTGCTCGGGAGTGAGGATCGACAGGTGTTCGCCACGGCCGGTCGGGACGAGGAAGAACACGCTCCACAACGCTGCGCCGAGCTCGATCACGTCCCGCAGCAGCGCCGGCAGCTCAAGCACGGTCGTGCTCGTGACGGTCGAGTTGATCTGCAGCCGGAACCCTGCATCGCGGACTTGGGCGGCGGCGAGACGCGTCGCGGCATAGGTCCCTTCGAACCCTCGGAAGCTGTCGTGGGTTTCCGCACGGGCACCGTCCAGGGACAGCGACACCGCCTTGGCCCCGGCATTGCGCAGCTCAGTAAGCCGCTCGGGCACCAGGTTCGGGGTGACCGAGGGGGAGAGCGACACTGCGAGCCCTCGCTCGGACCCGTGGCGGACCAGTTCAGTCAGGTCCGGCCGTTCGAACGGATCGCCGCCGGTCAACACCACCAGCGGGTACGGCGCCGGGAAGGACGCGATCTCGTCCAGCAGGCGTTTGCCCTCGTCGAGGGTGAGCTCCAGCGGGTTACGCCGGGTGATCGCATCAGCGCGACAGTGCAGGCAGGCGAGCTGACAGGCCCGGGTGACTTCCCAGATCACGATGAAGGGCCGGTCGTCGATGTCGTGGCGCTGGCGGCGCACTGCGGTCTGGGTGCTCATGCTGCGGAGCGTACGCCTGCCGACGCCGATCCGGCTCACAGGCCAAGAAGCGCGCCCGTTGGGCTGGCTCGGTCGCACCCGACTGGCGAGAATCGTGAGATGACGAACATCACGGTGGTCCAGGGTGACATCACCCAGCAGCAGGTCGACGCGATCGTCAATGCGGCGAACAACGCGATGCGCGGCGGGGGAGGAGTCGATGGAGCCATTCACCGTGCAGGTGGGCCCGCGATCCTCGCCGATTGCATCCGTCGGTTCCCCGACGGCTTGGCCACGGGGGATGCAGGCTGGACGACCGGAGGCGACCTGGCCGCCCGGTGGGTCATCCACACGGTCGGGCCGAACGTCCACGCGGGCCAGCGGGACAGGGGCCTGCTGGAGTCGTGTTATCGGCGCTCTCTGGAGGTGGCCGACGAACTCGGCGTACGGTCCATCGCCTTCCCGCTGATCAGCGCCGGGGTTTATGGCTGGCCGAAAGACGATGCGATCGCCTGCGCGGTGGAGGTGATCGGTGCGTTCAACGGGGGAGTTGAGGAGGCGCGGTTGATCGCCTTCGATGCGCCGACGTACGCCGCCATCGCCGCCCAGCTGGTCACCCCGGCCTGATGGCCCCAGAGGTGGATCCCTCGATCCTGATCCCGGTCATCCTGGCGAACGAGCCGGACGCCGGGTTCGTGGAGTACGCCAACAACCGCGGGCTGTACAGCATCGTGCGGAGCCACCCCCACTTCCCGATGCGCCAGTTGCAGGGGTTGGAGATGAACCAGGACGTCACTGGCGTCCTCCTCTTCTTTCCCGTGGCGCGGCCGAACTTCCCTGACGCACGTGTGTTCACGGCCTTCGAGTCCGACGGCAGTGAAGCTGCCTGGTTGGTGCCGGGGGAGGGCCAGGAACCGCTGCCCGGCACGATGAGTCTGGCCGACCTGGCGGTGGATGAAGGACTGGTGGAACAGGGCCCGATTGATCTCGCCGCGCTGCGTCGTTTCGTCACCGGGAGGACCTACCTCCACACCGCACATGCCCGCGCCCACCTGACGACATGGGCGATCGCGCAGGGCACGCACGATTTTCTGCATCGGGTGCAGGTCGCGGACCATCTCAAGGGTGGGTCGGCAGCCCGTGCGCGCTGGTCCACTGATGACCACCTGTTGGTGGACGATCTGCGGCTGGCGGACGAACCGGGGTACGCGAGCGGGCTGAACGCGCACCAGGAGGAGCAGTTCCTTGCCGTGGATGTCCTGTTGGCCGGGGACGTGGCGCGGCGGTTCTTCTCTTTGGGTGAGGCACTGCGCGGACCGAGGCCGGTGCTGGTCGCTGGCGGCGAGTCTGATGCGCCGGATCGGTCGTCCTGGTGGGCGCGGCTGAAGCAGGCGGTTGACGAGTTCAGCGCGTTCCCGTGGGATGCGTTCGATCCCACTCAGCTTGCCAAGGTGCTGGGGCTTCCGGAGGCGGTCAACGCGGACTGGTGGGGTGCTGAGACGTTGACTGCGATGGCGTTGCGAGCGACGCCCGTGGCCACCGAATCCTTGGCGGTGCTGCAGGAGGAGGCTCCCGTCATCGGGGCCCTCGCGGCCGATCGGCTGTCGGTGTTGCTAGACGACTGAGTCCGGCGCGCCACGCCTTTCCGTCCGACAAGAATCGGCAAAACCTGCATCCATCGCCACGTGCTGGTCGCCCGACTAGGGGAAACGCTCCCCGGCAGGCGATCTGGATGCAGTTTTTGCACACAACGACCGGCTTACATCTTCAGACGCGAGTCACATCCCCAGCGTGTACGCAGTCATCGAGATCGATCCACCCCAATGTCCGTCGATCATCGGAGTGAGTGGCTGATCACCAGCGAGGCCGGCGATGTAAAGCAGTGGCAGGAAATGATCCGGAGTGGGCACGGCCTGGTCATAGTCGCGGTGATCAACGAGTGCCAGCACATCGCTCGGTGTGGTCGTCAGGGTTTCTCGCGCGGCGTCGTCGAACCGCTGTGCCCAATCGAAGGCGCCGTCTTCCAGGCTCCGATCCACGGTGCGCAGGTTGTGCACGATGTTGCCGCTGCCGATGATCAGCACTCCTTCGTCGCGCAGGGGAGCGAGCAACTGGCCGAGTTCCAGATGCTGTTCGAACGGCTTGAACGCGTTGAGCGCCAGTTGCACGACCGGGATGTCTGCCTTGGGAAAAGCGTGGCACAGCACCGACCAGGTGCCGTGGTCGATGCCCCAGCTGTCGATGTCCTGCCCGACCCAGCGCGGCTGGCAGACGTCGGCGACTCGTTCGGCCAGCTCCGGAGAGCCGGGCGCCGGATACTCCACATCGAACAGTTGCTGCGGGAAGCCGAAGAAGTCGTGGATCGTCCGCGGCCGGGTCATCGCGGTGACGGCCGTCGCATTCGTGTACCAATGCGCCGAGACCGCCAGGATCGCCTTCGGCGTCGGCACGGACTCTCCGAAGGCCCGCCAAGCCTCGGTGTACCGGTTCTGCTGCAATGCATTCATCGGCGTGCCGTGGCCCACGAATGCGGCCGGCATCGGGCTGGTGGTCATGACGCTCCTTGTGGCAGTCGGCGGATGCCGTCGACCCTATAGTTCGCGGCATGGT
>JAUNUL010000339.1 GCA_030538175.1 Propionibacteriaceae bacterium
GGGGGACCCTGCGCACGGCAGCGGGCGAACGTCGGGTGCCGTCGGAGCGTGGCACCTATCAGGACTACTACACCCAGTTCGCGCAGGCCGTCGCCGGAGCCGGGGCCTTGCCCGTCACTGGTGCCGAGGCTGTGGCCACGCTGAGGGTGTTGGACGCCGCCCGGGTCAGTGACCTGGAACGCCGGGTCGTGCAGGTGTGACCTGCTGGCCCGTCAGCTGCCAGCGGCCAACTTCGGTGAGATCGGCCAGTCCTCGAGGTAGCGGTCGGCCAGTTCCTCGTGCTGGGCGTACAGCTTTTTGCGGGCCCGACCGGAGAGGCGGTCGCCGAAGACGATGCCGTTCAGGTGGTCGGTCTCGTGCTGCAGGCAGCGGGCGAACAGGCCGGTGCCTTCGATGCTGATGTCGTTGCCGTCCACGTCCTGACCGGTGCAGGTGGCCTTATCGGGGCGGGCGAGCTGCTGGTACGCCCCCGGCAGGGACAGACAACCCTCTTCGCCGGCCTCGAGCCGACGGTCACGGCCCTCCGGCAGCGTCACGGTCGGGTTGCAGACCACGCCAACGTGCTGGACATCGTCGTCATCGGGGCAGTCGTAGACGAACACCGCGAGGTCGACGCCCACTTGGGTCGCGGCCAGCCCGACCCCGGCCGCGGCCTTCATCGTCGCAAACATGTCGCGCACCAGCGTTCGGAATTCCTCGGATTCGAAATCCGAGACCGGTTTCGTCGGAACATGCATCACCGGCGTGCCCCAGCGTGTGATGGGCCGCACCGATCCACCTTCGGTCAAGTCAGCGAGGGGGGTCGGTGAAGCGGTCATCGTGCATATCCTCATCTCAGAAGGCCGGGTCGCAGGGCATCGTACCCTTCTCGCCACCCGACTCCGCCCGAACGCTCGGCGTGGCATGGCCGATGGACGGGCCTCCACGACCGACACTGGGGGAGCCATGACTGGTCCTGACACCGCACCTTCAGCTCCTGACCCTGAGCCCTCAGCCCTTCCTGCGGCCCTGCAGCAGGTTCTCGGTGACTATCTCCAACACCTGGCCCGCGAGCGTCGGCTGTCCGAGCACACCGTGCGGGCCTATCACGGCGATCTCGCCGGCCTCTTCCACCACCTGCGCAGGCTGGGTCACGACGACCTGACGTCAGTGGACCGGCGCCACCTGCGGAGCTGGTTGGCGTACCAGAACACCCGGGGAGCGGAGCGCACCACACTGCAACGCCGGGCCGCAGCCGCCAGGGTCTTTTTTGCCTGGGCCCACGAGACGGATCGGCTGCCGACCGACCCGGCGTTGGGCTTGCGATCGCCGAAGCTGCCACGGCGTCTTCCCGCCACGTTGAGCCAGGCCGAAGCCGACACGATGCTGCGGGCGCTGGTCACCCACGCGGCGGAAGAGCCGGGGCCCGTTGGTGCCCGGGATGCGGCGTTGCTCGAGGTCCTGTACGCCACCGGCGTCCGGGTCGCCGAACTGTGCGGGCTCGACCTGGACGACCTCGACGAGGAACGGCGTCTCATCCGCGTGATCGGCAAGGGCAACAAGGAGCGTTCGGTGCCCATGGGTACGCCAGCCTGGCGCGCCCTGCAGCTGTGGCTTGGGCACCGGCCCGACTTGGTGGGGCCGGAGGCAGGAGCGGCGGTGTTCGTTGGTGAACGCGGTGCCCGGATCAACCCTCGTGTGGTCCGACGGATCGTGCACCGCGCCCTGGCCGCGGTGCCCAACGCGCCGGACCTCGGGCCGCACGGGCTGCGTCACGCGATGGCCACGCACCTGCTCGAAGGTGGTGCGGATCTGCGCAGCGTGCAGGAGATGCTGGGCCATGCGTCGCTGGCGACCACGCAGCTTTATACGCATGTCACCAACGACCGTCTGCGGGCAGCGTTCGAACAGGCCCACCCGCGTGCCTGAGCGGTCCGCACAGTGCTTTCGTTCGTCAGGTCCAGGCAGACCCTCAGCTGGGCTGGAACACCGGCAGCTCCGCTCTGCGATGCTCCGTTTCGCCAGCCGGGCTGTTCACCGGACCTGGCGCCTTGGTCCATCACAACCACCTCTGCGGATCCACCAGCTGACCATCCACCCAGAGCATGAAGTGAAGATGGCAACCCGTCGAATAGCCCGTAGTTCCGTTGCTCCCGATGACTTGGCCAGCGCTGACTTGCTGACCCACGCCGACGACATAGCGGCTCGCGTGGTTGTACGAACTGATCATCCGACGGCCCTGCACTGTGCCGTGGTCGATGAACAGGCGGTTTCCGTAGCCCGCGTTGAAAGAGGCCTGCGTCACCCGGCCCGGCGCGGCGGCACGCAGCGGGGCGCCACAGGGCAGTCCGAAATCCATGCCGTCGTGGAGCTTCCACACTCCCAACACGGGGTGGCGGCGCATGCCGAACCGGGACGTGACCGGACCGCTCGCCGGGCGCACCAGACCCGTCGCCGAGGAAGCCGGTGGGGGACCTGGCGCATCCGAAGCGAGGGCCGTCGCAAGCGCCGCCGCCGCGGCCTCTTCCCGCTCCCTTGATCGTTGTTTGATCTGCGCTGCCGCATTCGTCGGCAGCAATCGAATCGGCTCAGTCACTGCCTCGGCGAAGCGGGGCGCGAGATAGGTCTCACCTCGACGCAGACCGATGTGCACGCAGGCCACCGCTGCCTGGCCGCAGTCATGGCCGGCATCGAGCCGACCCACCACCTGTCCAGCGCGCACGCGCGTCCCCCGGGGCACGGTCGCGGTCACCGGTTCATAGGTCGTCCGCACCTCACCGTGATCCACGACCAGGACCTGTCGACCAGCGATCCGGCCCACGAAGCTCACCACCCCGTCACCGGTCGCGAGGATGTCGCTGCCCACAGCAGCGGCAACGTCCACGCCGCGATGGCCCGACTGCCAGCGCTGCGCCGGTGGATCGAAGGGGCGCACGATCTCGGGTGCACCGCGCACCGGCGGGCCGAGCTCACCCGGCGTACCCTCTGGCGCTGCCACCGCCAACCGGGCGCCGGCATCAACGGCAACCAGCAGCACCAACCCGACCAGCAGTCCCCGCCACAGCATTCTCATGGTCGCAGCGTGCGAGATTCATGGCGTGGCGGACCGCGCCGCGGGCTCGACTGTGGACAACCCCCGGGTGAGGAAGTGCCCTGTGCACAACCCATCGACCGCGGGCCCTTCAGGAGACTGACCACCGTGAGAGTCACCTCCCACGCCGGCCTCAGCGTGGTCAGTGGCTCTCAGAGTGGGATGTGCTCACCTGCCCGTCGGCTTCCCCAGAATCACAGGTGGG
>JAUNUL010000340.1 GCA_030538175.1 Propionibacteriaceae bacterium
TGCAGTTCGACAAGCAGCGCTGGCTGCAGGTGGGGGAGCGGGTGCGCGTGCTGGTGCCAGCCGCTCAGGTACACCGGTTCGGCTGACACGCCGGCACGTATTGGGACCGATCCACCGCGCCAGACGCGGGTAGATCGGTCCCGATCTGTCCGGATGCTGGGCAGCGTCCGCGTTGTTCCTAGTGGGCGAGGCCTTCATTATTTATCCCATTCGCGAGTGTAATAAATGTTCGGACAAATGGGTTCGTGGAACGGACTGGGGGGCGACCCCAGTTAGTTTCACAGGCAGTCCTGTGGTAAATTCGCTTCAACGTTTCAGGCGCTCGTCGCTGAGTGCCTGGACACAGTTGGCGGTTCGACAATAAGGCGCATTCAGGGTGGCCGGCAAAGCAGCCGGACAGGCAATTCTTCAAGCTACTGGATGTGCTCGTCTGGAGGAGAATGATGAGTGAAGATAATGGCTTGACTCAAACATTGACCAATGCGGCAATTCGCCGCAGGCCATTCCTGAAATGGTCCGCCGCGCTCGGCGGGGCGGCAGCCGTTGGCGGCGGCATCGGGTTCGGGTTGCAGGCAGCGAAGGCGGAACCGACGGCTCCGGGAACATCCCGAGTATTCCGCTCGGCGAATACGCCGGAGTGCATTCATTGCGCGTTGCTGGTGCACGTCGACGATGGCAAGATCACCAAGGTCACCGGCGACCGTCAGCTGTACAGCCCGCATCGCATCAAGTATCCGATGAAGCGCAAGGGCGAGCGCGGGGACGGCGAGTGGGAGCAGATCTCGTGGGACGAAGCGCTCGACACCATCGCCGAACGGTTGGAGACAATTCGCTCCGAATCCGGCAATGAAGCATTCATGTCCATCGGCGGCACCGGTAACTGGGCCATTTTGTCCACCGGTGTCAACGGATTGTTCAGCGGATTCTGGAATCGGTTCGGAGGCACCACGCCGCTGATTTCGCAGCTGTGCTGCGCATCCGTGACGGAAGGCTTCAATGCGGTGCTCGGTGGGAATAGAACCGAATTCCGAGAAGAAATCGTGAATGCCCGGTACATCATCGCCTGGGGACACAACCCGGCAGTGAGCAACCAGGGCTACTTCAAGAACATCACGGAAGCCCGCGAGAAGAATGGTGCCCGCTTGGTGACCATTGACCCGCGCCTGAGCGAGACTGCGGCTCTTTCGGACACCTGGATTCAGATTCGGCCGGGAACCGATTCGGCGTTGTCGCTGGGCATGATCAACGTGATCTTGAGTGAAGGGCTCTTCGACGAGCCGTACGTCAAGAACCACACCAACGCACCCTTCCTGGTGCGGCTGGGAGCACGCGGCTACGACCTCGAGTCGGCACTCGCCGATTGGCGCCCCGGTGATCCGCTGCCGGTGGATCTGAAGGATCTGCAGCTGCTGAGCGAACCAGGTGAAACCGAGGACAAGCCCAAGTACTTCGTTTGGGATCCGGCGGCCAACAAGCACGTGCCGGCCGATACCCCCGGAGTTTATCCGGCGCTGACGGGCACCTTCGAGATCGACGGCGCCAAGTACCAGCCGGTGCATGCCTGGATGGCAGCCATCGCGGGACGCTACACCGTCGATGTCGTGCATGAGATCACCGGCGTCTCGGCGACTGCCGTGCGGACGGTGGCCCGTGAGTATGCCGCAGCCAAGCCGGCGGCGATCATGCAGAACATGGCGGGTGCCCAGCGCACCGACAACGGCACCCTGACCGTCATTGGGCAGATCTACTTGGCGGCACTGACCGGCAACATCGGTGTGCTGGGTGGTGGCGTCAACGACACCGGTGGTGTGTTGCAGTACAGCAAGATCAATCCACCGGTGCCGCTGCAGAAGAACCCGCCGATCCCGGGCATTCCGGTGACCCAGTTGGGCCAGCATCTGCTGGAGGAGAAGCCGCACAAGATCCGCTGCATGTACATCGCGGGGTCGGGCGTGCTCACCCAGTACCCGAACACGAACAAGTTGATCGAGGCGTTCAAGCAACTCGAGTTCGTGGTGGTGCAGGAGATCTTCATGACCACCACCGCCAAGTACGCCGACATCGTGCTTCCGGTGACCACGATCTTCGAGGCGCGCGACATGATCGCGGGCATCCGCAACCGCCACATCCAGTTGATGGAGAAGGCGATCGAGCCGCTATTCGAGTCCCGTACCGATCACTGGATCCTCACCCAGCTCGCGAAGCGGCTCGGATTCGGTGAGGACTTCGATCGTCCGGTTGACGATCTGCTCCGGCGCGTCCTCGAGCCGACCGGGGTGAGTCTTGAGCAGTTGGAGAAGGGGCCGGTGAACCCGATGCCCGATCCGTGGATCCCGTTCGGGGATCTGGAGTTCAACACGCCATCCGGAAGGATCGAGTTCTTCTCCAACTACCTGCAGAAGATGGGCTTCAACCCGCTGCTGGAATACCTGGAACCGGTCGAAGCGCCGTGGGTCGATACGGCGTTGGCCGAGAAGTACCCGTTGCAGTTGGTGAACCGTCGCAATCACAACCAGGTGAATTCCAGTTTCTTCCACCAGGACCAGATGACCGAGATCTGGCCTGGCCAAACGGTGCAGTTGCACCCGGACGATGCCCGGGCGCGCGGGATCGCCGACGGCGACAAGGTGCAGGTCTTCAACGATCGCGGCACCATCGAGGCGGTGGCATCGGTGACCGCAGGAATTCTTCGAGGCGTCGTCAGTGTCACGACTGGCTGGGGTGCGGTGGACGAAAAGTTTACGGCCAGCAAATTGAGTCCCGACAAATATGAACCGATTTCGAAGGGGCACACCCTCAATTCGAGCATGGTTGACGTCGCTATCACGACAGGGGTGAAGTAATGTCTACGAACCAGCACGCATTCTTTGTGGACGTTAATCGCTGCACGGGCTGTCGCTCCTGTGAGATCGCCTGCAAGCAGGAGAACCAACTCGGTGCCTCGCTGCGCTGGCGGCGCGTCCGGGAGATGACCAACGAGTACGCGGGCAGCGCCACCATGTACTTCCTGTCCATGGCCTGCAACCACTGCGAGGACCCGGTCTGCGTCAAGGTCTGCCCGACGCAGGCCCTCGGCCAACGCGATGACGGGATCGTCCTCATTGACGACGGCAAATGCATCGGCTGTCGGTACTGCCAGTGGGCCTGCCCCTACGATGCGCTGGAGTTCAATTCGGAAACGGGCCGCATGACCAAGTGCACGATGTGCGTGCAACGCGTGGACGCCGGGCAAGAACCGGCGTGTGTGGAGGGTTGTCCAACCGACGCCCTCCAGT
>JAUNUL010000341.1 GCA_030538175.1 Propionibacteriaceae bacterium
GTGCGGACCAGGCTGGTGTTGGCGGCAGTCTTCGGCGGAGGGGCGGCGCTGGCTGCCGTCGGCGGTCTCATCGCCGCCCCGATGCTGACTGCCCAACCCGGCAACGACAACCTGATCCTGCTGTATGCGCTCGTCATCGTCGTGATCGGCGGCCTCGGCTCCTTCAAGGGTGCCGCGGTCGGTGCGTTGCTGGTCGGGCAGGTCCAGACCGTCGGCGTCACCCTCCTGTCGGGGTACGCCTCATTCCTCATGTTCGCCGTCATGGCGCTTGTCCTGCTGATCAAGCCGGCCGGGTTGCTGCCGGTCAAGCATGCCGGTCAGGGAGGACACTCATGACCAACGCTGTGCAGGAGAAAACCGACACCAAGACCGAACCGCCGTCGAACGGTCGCCGCAAACTGCCGTGGTGGGTCGGGGCGCTGCTCGCGGTCCTGGCGGTGGCAGTGCTGGCCTCCGTGCCGTTCTGGATGGCGCCCTATCCGGTCCAGTTGATGTCCCGCATCCTCGCCTTCGCCCTGCTGGTGGTGAGCGTCGACCTGCTCACCGGATACACCGGTCTGCCGACGCTCGGTGCTGTGGCGTACTTCGGTGCGGGCGCGTACACCGCAGGCCTGGTCGGCATCCACGTGACCAACAGCGCAATCGTGCAGCTCATCGCCGGCACCCTGGTGGCGGCGTTCCTCGCCCTGGTCACCGGGGCGGTGGCCGTGCGCACCAAGGGGTTCGTCTTCCTGATGGTCACCCTGGCCATCGCCGAGCTCGCCCACAAACAGGCCGAGACCATGGCCCTGCTGGGCGGTTCGAACGGTCTGTCGGGGATCCCGGCGATCGCGATCCTGCCCGGGGGAGAGCCCCTGCGGCTGGCCGGGCTGGTGTATTTCTGGGTCCTCTTCGTCTTCGTGCTCGGCGTCGCGCTGGCGTACATCCTCGTGAAATCCCCGATGGGACGGTCGATGCGCGGCATCCGCGACGGCGAGGGACGCATGCGGGCGATCGGTCGGCGTACCTATCTGGTCAAACTGATCGCGTACACCTTCGCGGGCTCGCTCGCCGGCATGGCCGGGACCGCCTGGACGGCCCAGGCCCGGTTCGTATCCCCCGGGGACATGGCCTTCGCGCTCGCCGCGATCGCCCTGCTCGCCGTCGTCTTCGGCGGTGCGGGCACGATCTGGGGGCCGATCGTCGCGGCCGCAATCGTCATCTTCATCCGGGACTATGTCGGCACCAACGCCGGCGGGCGTGGCGGCACGATCCTCGGCATCGTCTTCGTCCTCGCGGTGTTCCTGTTGCCGCGCGGCATCGCCGGCCTCGCCCGCAAACGCAACCGTGCACGCGCCGAGGGCAACCCCGTCGCGGGAGAGGGGGCCTGATGAGTGACGCGGTCCTGAAACTCGAGGGCGTGAGCCTGCACTATGGCTCGCTCAAGGCCGTGGACGACGTCACCTTCGAGGTACAGCGCGGTGCCCGGCACGCGCTGATCGGTCCGAACGGTGCCGGCAAGTCCACGCTGTTCTCCGTCATCGGCGGGGCCCAGAAGGCCACCGCCGGCCGGATCATTTTCGACGGCACAGACATCACCGCGACCAACGAGTCCGCCCGTGCACGCGCCGGCCTGGTGCGCACGTTCCAGCACTCCAGCCTGTTCCTCGGCATGACAGTGCTCGACAACGTCGCGCTGGCCGTCGAAGGCGTCCATGGCACACCCTGGCGCTTCTTCCCCTGGCCGGGCCGGGATCGCAAGATCCGGACCAGGACCATGGAACACCTCGAAGCCGTTGGTTTGGCCGACCGGGCCCACGAGCTGTGCGGCAATCTGTCGCATGGTGAGCGGCGCCAACTCGAGGTCGGTCTGGTGTTGGCCTGTGACCCCTCGATGGTGCTGTTCGACGAACCGGCCGCCGGCATGTCGGCGGCGGAAACCCACCGGTTCATGGACCTGATCGAGAGCCTGCCATCGGACATGACCGTGTTGATCGTCGAGCACGACCTGGACCTCGTGTTCCGGCTCGCGCAGTCGGTCAGCGTCCTGGCTGCCGGACGGTTGATCGCGCACGGTACGCCGGCTGAGGTCCGTGAGGACGAGGCCGTCAAGGTCGCCTATCTCGGAGAATCCGACGGCGCCGAACCGCTCTTCACAGGAGGCAACGATGTTGCTTGAGGTCAAGGACCTGGTTGCCGGCTATGACGGCAGCCGTGTCCTCAACGGAGTCAGCCTGAGCGTCGATGTCGGCGAGGCCGTCGCGGTGCTGGGCCGCAATGGTGTCGGCAAGACAACCCTCATGGAGTCGATCATGGGACTCGTCCGGCCGACGTCCGGTCAGGTGCTGATCAATGGCGTCGACCTGGCGCGCCGGCCACCCAACCAGTTGGCGCGCGCCGGGGTCGGCATCGTGCCCCAGGGGCGTCGGGTGTTCGCGCCGCTGACGGTGATGGAGAACCTGGAGATCGCCGTCCGCAAGCGCGGGGAGTGGACCGTCGACAAGGTCGTGGAGCTGATGCCCCGGCTGGGAGAGCGACGGACCAACCTGGGCTCGCAGCTCTCCGGTGGTGAACAGCAAATGCTCGCCATCGGACGGGCGCTGGTCGGCAACCCGAAGCTGCTCATCCTCGACGAGCCGTCGGACGGGCTTGCCCCCGCGGTGGTGGCTCAGGTCGGGGAGGTTCTGACCACCCTGGCCGAGACCGGGCTCGCGGTGCTCATCGTCGAACAGGACCTGCGGCTCGCGTTCGATGTCGCCGACCGGGTCATGGTCATGCAGAAGGGCGAGATCGTGCACGAGAGCAGCACTGCGGAGTTCCGTTCCGATGGGGCCCGGGCGCAGGCCTTGTTGGGTGTCGGCTGACGGGTCTCACCGGTTCCAGGCTCAGCCTCGGTAGGGTGGACGGCGTGGACCTGCCAATTTCCTCGAAGTATCGCAGTCAGCCGAACGAGCCCGTCACCGAGGCTGAGCGCAGCCGGCTCAGCGAGCAGTTGAACGCCGCCTTCGCGGCCGGTGAGATCGACCAGGACACCTATTCAGAACTGCTGGATCAGGTCTTCGGGGCGCGGACGCTCGGTGACCTGATCCGGCCGGTGGAGGTTTTGGGCAAGCCGTCGACCTATAACGTCCCCGCGATCATTGAGGACAGCCTCGGCCAGCCGGGTCAGTTGGCCGAGGCCCGCACCCCCGCAGCCCGCACGCAGTTGATGCTGGTCGGTGGGATCGGGGTGGCCGCAGTCCTGGCGATCATCCTGTTGCTCGTGCTGCTCTGATTTG
>JAUNUL010000342.1 GCA_030538175.1 Propionibacteriaceae bacterium
AGTACGTCACGAAGCACAAGACGAACTACTGCATCGTCCACAAGGTTGACCGGCTCGCCCGCAACCGCGCGGACGACGTGACCATCCACCTGGCGCTCAAGGACGCTGGCGTCACGTTGGTGTCGGCTACGGAGAACATCGACGAGACCCCATCGGGGATGCTGCTTCACGGGATCATGTCGTCAATCGCGGAGTTCTACTCACGCAACCTGGCGACCGAGGTGGTCAAGGGTCTGTCGCAGAAGGCTGCGCAGGGCGGCACCGTGTCGAAGGCACCTATCGGCTACCGGAACGTGGGCGTTCGCGACGAGTTTGGCCGCGAGGTTCGCACCGTGGAACTCGACGAAGAGCGGGCACCGCTTGTTCGCTGGGCCTTTCAGGTGTTTGCCTCCGGCGACTGGTCGACGAGCCAGCTCCACCACGAGCTGGTGGCTCGCGGGCTGACGACGGCGCCGTCACCCCGTCGCCCCTCTCGGCCCATCGGGAAGTCATCGGTGCATCGGATGCTCACGAACCCGTATTACAAGGGCTGCGTCCGGTACCAGGGCGTCACCTACGCGGGCGTTCACGACGCGCTCGTGCCGAACGAGGTGTGGGATCAGGTGCAGACCGTTCTCGGCACCCATCGGACGGCGGCCGACGCCACCCAGGTGCACGAGCACTACTTGAAAGGCACGGTGTTCTGCGGCCAGTGCGGCTCGCGACTCATCGTGTGCAAGGCCAAGAGCAGCCAGGGCACGATCTATCCGTACTTCGTGTGCGCGAGTAGGCACGCTGGTAGGGGCGACTGCACCCGGCAGGCGATGTTGATCGAGCAGGTTGAGCGTCTGGTCGAGCGGTTCTACGAACTCGTCCAGATCAGCGCGGAGACCAAGCACGCGTTGTCGTCGATGTTGCACGCCCGGTTCGACGAGATGATGTCGGAGGGCGCCGCGGAGCTTGCCGACCTCGCCTCGCGCCGAACCCAGCTCGAAGACGAGCAGGAGAAGCTGCTCCGCGCCCACTACGCGGGCGCTGTCTCGCTGGAGTTGCTCAAGCGAGAGCAGGATCGGATCACCGCATCGTTGGAGACGATCCAGTACCGGATCGACGCACACCACGGCGAGTACGCGTTCGCCCGGGCGAACCTCGACGACTCGCTAACGCTGCTGTCGAACGCGGGCGATCTCTACACGACGGCCGACGATGCGAACCGGCGGCTATGCAACCAGGCTCTGTTCAAGGCGATCTACATTGACGAGGACAACGACGTGCGAGTCGGGTACAAGACGCCATACGACGGGCTGAGCGTTGAAGGGTTGCAGGCCGACGCGCTCACTTGGGCTGCCGAGGCAAAAAAGTTGGGCCAGGCCCGAACCTCGACTAAGGGCGGACCCTTAGTCGAAAGTGCAAACCTGACCCATCTGGGGTGAGTAACGGGATTTGAACCCGCGACTTCCTGGACCACAACCAGGTGCTCTACCAACTGAGCTATACCCACCATTGCCGGTAGTACCGGCAGCGACCAATGTTAGCGCACCGGCCGGGACTTGTGAAATCCGCGGATCACGCCTCGTTGGAGTCCGTGGGGGACGCCTCGACGGCGGGCTCGGGCGCGCCGGTCAGCGCACCGCGGTGCCGTGAGGCAATCTCGCGAAGCTGCTCCGACGTGGGGCCGGGCTGCGGCACGAACAGCGCATCGCGGTAGTAGCGCAGCTCCTCGATGGACTCCTGGATGTCGGCCAGCGCGCGGTGATTGCCGGACTTCGCGGGGGCGAGGTACTGCACGCGGGGGTACCACCGTCGGGCGAGTTCCTTGATGGAAGACACATCCACGTTGCGGTAGTGCACCCACTGCTCGAGCTCGGGCATGTCGCGGGCGAGGAACGCCCGGTCGGTGCCGATGGTGTTGCCGGCCAGCGGAGCCTTCCGAGAGATGGGGACGTATTCGCGGACGTAGTCCAGCACGAGGTTCGTGGCAGCCTCCATGGTGGTGCCGGTGTGCAGCTGGTCGAGCAGCCCGGATTTGGTGTGCATTTCGCGCACGAAGTCGCCCATCGCGGCGAGCTGCGCGTCGGACGGCTTGATGAGGACGTCCACGCCGTCCCCGAGGACGTTGAGGTCGCCGTCGGTCACCAGGGCCGCCACCTCGATCAAGGCGTCGTTCTCGAGGTCGAGGCCCGTCATCTCACAGTCGATCCACACCAGTTTTTCGCTCATGGGCTCCAACATATGGGGCTCGATGCATGTGATGCCAACGGGCTACACTAAATCGCCGAGCCCCCGTAGCTCAGGGGATAGAGCAACAGACTTCTAATCTGTCGTGCGCAGGTTCGATTCCTGCCGGGGGCGCCACACGTGATCGCGTCGAGGCCTGGGCGTTCATTCAGGTCGATTGAATGCCTAGGGGTTTCGACACGGTCGCGGGCGCGGTCCGCGCGGCCACCCGCTCAAACAGCCGCACTACATCGTGATGCGCCCGCGCCCGCGCCGCCCCCTCAGCAACCGAGCACTGCGGCCTCCTCAGCAACCGGGCACTAGAGCGACCAGTTGGCCAGCTCAACCCAGTCGAACCAGCCCAACTCAGGGCGCACGGTCACCGACACCAGGTGCACCGTGTTCAAGCGCACCGAGCCGATCTCAGGGGCGCCTTCCAACCGACGGCGCACCTCGGCGGAGTCCACGTCACCCGTCGCGTAGGCCAAGGACAGATGCGGCGCATAGGGAGGATCCAGCACCTCGCCGCCAAAGGAGGACGCCGCACGGCCCACGGCCGCCACCAACGCGTCCCACTCCGCATTTGGAGCGCCTTCGACCGCCACCGCCACGTCGTGCAGCTGAGGCCCGCCAACCGTGAGATCGACGGGGGAGAGGCCCTCAAGCTCGTCGGTCAGACACTGGGCCAGGCGGCTGAGCTCAGCGTGCTTCAGGTCGTCGAACTGGGAGAGTCGGCGCACCGTGAAGTGTCGCCACGACGCGGGGCTGAGCGGAAGGTTGGGCACGCCGTCGATCCGCGCGGCCGCCTCGTCGAGGCGCTCCTGGACATCGTCGTCGGGGAGGGCGTAGACGTGGAGCGAGCCGTCGGGCTGGGTCCAGGGCGTCATATGGTCGAAGAAGCTGCGCATGTAGGGAGCTTAGTCGGCGCGAACGTCTGGCGGCCCTTCGTCGGCACTGGGTGCTCCTTCGTCGCACGTGTGCCGCTCAGGGACCAGCATCCGCTCAGGCCCTTCGTCGGCACTGGGTGCTCCTTCGTCGCACGTGTGCCGCT
>JAUNUL010000343.1 GCA_030538175.1 Propionibacteriaceae bacterium
TGCTCGATCAAGCTGGCGACGAGGCGTCTCTCGGTGCGGCTGACCAGCGCGAACGGGCGCCGGCGCGCGAGTCGGCCGGTGGAGACGACCTCGCGTACGGTTGCCCGCTGCAATGCGGGATCGGAATGCTGGGGGACGAACCCGATGCGATGCCAATCCTTGAAGCGCTGCTGGGGGCTGCCGAACAGGTCCACGTCGCCCTTGTGAGGCACCAAGTTGAGGATGGCCCGCAGCATCGTGGACTTGCCGGAACCGTTCGGGCCCAGCAGGGCCACGGACTCACCTCGACTGATCGTGGTGGTGACACCCGTGAGTGCCGTCGTCGAACCCAGGACCACCTCAAGATCGCGGACGGCCACGACAGCCTCGCGCTCGTGGATGGGCTGTGTGGAACGGGTCAGCTGCATGCGTTCGCCGCCTTCAGTGCCGTGAGGTTGGCGTTCATGACCTCGAGATAGGTGCTGCCTTTCGACTCCGGGGTCAGCCCCTCGAGGGGATCGAGCACATCGGTCTTCAGGCCCAGATCGCCGGCGACGGCATTGGCGACGGCCGGGGAGACGAGGGTTTCATAGAACACCGTCGTGACGCCGTGCTCCTTGGCCAGCTTCTGCACTTCGGCGACGCGGGCGGGGGAAGGTTCAAGGTCTGGCTCCAGCCCGCGGATGGGGACCTGCACGAGGTTGTAACGGTCGGTCAGATAGCCGAAGGCTGCATGGGACACGATGATCTCGCGGCGCTGGCAGGTCGCCAGTCCGGTTTTGAACGATTCGTCCAGCGTTGCGTAGTCCCGCTTCAGCGCCTCGGCATTGTCCTTGAAGGTCTGCTGGTTGCCGGGGCGTGCCTCACTGAGGAGGGCGGCGGTGGAGTCGGCGATCTTGGCCATGTTGTCCACGTCGAGCCACAGGTGGGGATCGGTGGTCCCGTGATCATGCCCATCGTCGGCGCTGTGTTCCGTGGCCGGTGTCTGATCCGCGCCGGGGGTCTCGCCGGCATGCGCGTCCTCGCCTTCGTGGCTGTGGGCGCCGGAGGCGTCAACCGTGTGCATGGTGGCGACCGTGGTGACGTCGAGGACGCGGGCGGGTTGGGCCTGGGCGACGGCTTCGTCGACCGCGGGCTGGAAGCCCTTCTGATAGATGACCAGGTCGGCCTTGCTCAGGGCTGCAATCTGGCGGGGCGTGAGCTCCACGCCGTGGGCGTCCGCGCCCGGCTGGGTCAGGTTGGTCACCTCAGCCGCGCCATCGGCGATGCGCTCGGCGGTGAACTGCAGGGGGTAGAACGCCACGACCACGTCGAGGGTGTCGCCGGCGGAGGGGTTGGTGTCGGCGGTCGCCCCGCCGCAGGCTGAGACAGCCAGCAGGGCTGCGGCCGCGAGGGTGCCACCGAGGGATCGGGTGAGGAAGCGCATTGCTTCATCCTGACATATCGGTGTTGATAATCACAATCAATAGCGGGCTCTGAGGGTCGCTCAGGCCGGGTGGATAGGGTGGGTGCGTGATCGTGGTGAACAGGTTCCGTGGCGGTGTTGGCTTCGGTGAACGACTCGAGCCCGTGGTCGCCATCCTGCGTGGCAAGCCCGGCTTCGTGGATGCCCATGTGGCCCAGAATCTCGACGAGCCTGATCTCTGGGTGCTGGTCACGATGTGGGAGAACGTCGGCTCCTACCGCCGCGCCCTGGGTGGTGTGGAGTCCAAGATGGTGGTCGTGCCGCTGTTGTCGGAGGCGATCGACGAGCCGTCGGCGTACGCCGCGCCCGAGGTCGTGGGGGAGAACCTGCCGCGCGGCAGTTGAGCGACGCTGCCGGCGCAGGCAAGGACACGCGACCTCTCGTCTGCTTGCGCCGTTGCCGGCCGGCTGCCCTGGTGGCGCATGGCGCGTACTGCCGGTTGTGGCGTACTGGCGCTAGCCTGTGCTGCGGACCGACGGATGCCAGCCGGGTATCCGTGTGCCCCAAACATGAGGAGTTCACGTGGCGCCCCAGACCAGGCTCGACAAAGTCATCAACCTCTGCAAGGACCGGGGATTCGTCTTCCCGTGCGGCGAGATCTATGGCGGGACGAGGTCGGCTTGGGACTACGGTCCCTATGGCGTCGAACTCAAGGAGAACATCAAGCGCCAGTGGTGGAAGACCATGGTCACCGGCCGCGAGGACGTCGTCGGTCTCGACTCGTCGGTCATCTTGCCCACGAAGGTGTGGGAGGCCTCCGGCCACCTCAAGGCGTTCGTCGATCCGCTGATCGAGTGCAAGTCCTGTCACCGTCGGTTCCGTGAGGACCACCTGCAGGAGGAGTACGCCGAGAAGAAGGGCATCGACAACCCCGACACCGTGGACATGGCGATCATCGCCTGCCCGAACTGCGGTGCGAAGGAACAGTGGAGCGAGCCGCGCATGTTCAACGGCCTGCTCAAGACCTTCCTGGGCCCGGTCGAGGACGAGTCCGGTCTGCACTATCTGCGCCCGGAGACCGCCCAGGGCATCTTCGTGAACTTCGCGAACGTGATGATGACCGCCCGCATGAAGCCGCCGTTCGGCATCGGCCAGGTCGGCAAGTCGTTCCGCAACGAGATCACCCCCGGCAACTTCATTTTCCGTACGCGGGAGTTCGAGCAGATGGAGCTCGAATTCTTCGTGAAGCCGGGCAGTGATGAGGAGTGGCATCAGTACTGGATCGACACCCGTGTCGGCTGGTACACCGATCTCGGCATCGACCGTGACAACCTGCGGCTCTATGAGCACCCTCAGGAGAAGCTGTCGCACTATTCGAAGCGGACCGTCGACATCGAATATCGCTTCCAGTTCCAGGGTTCCGAATGGGGCGAACTGGAAGGCATCGCCAACCGCACGGACTTCGACCTCTCCACGCACGGTGAGCATTCCGGCAAGGAGAAGCAGATGCAGTATTTCGATCAGCAGGCGAACGAGCGCTGGACGCCCTATGTGATCGAACCGTCCGCCGGCCTGACCCGATCGCTGATGGCGTTCATGGTCGATTCCTATGCCGAGGAAGAGGTCCCCAACGCCAAGGGCGGCACCGACATCCGGACCGTGCTGCGGCTCGACAAGCGCCTCGCGCCGGTGAAGGTTGCCGTGCTGCCGCTGTCTCGCAACGAGCAGCTCTCACCCAAGGCGAAGGACCTCGCTGCGGCTCTGCGCAAGCACTGGAACGTCGACTTCGATGACGCCCAGGCCATCGGCCGCCGCTATCGCCGCCAGGACGAGATCGGCACGCCGTTCTGCAT
>JAUNUL010000344.1 GCA_030538175.1 Propionibacteriaceae bacterium
TTTCCTCGGCATGATGGTCCCGCATCACCAGCAGGCCATCGACATGTCCGAGGTCCTTCTTGATTCCGACGTCACCGACCCGGACGTCCGCGACCTCGCCGAACGCATCCGCGACGGCCAGGAACGCGAGAACGCCCAGATGAATCAGTGGGCGCAGGAGTGGGAGATCGACGAGGACATGGAACACCACTCCCACCACATCGCCAACGGCATGATCTCGCCCGGCGTCTTCAACACCTACGCCCAGCTCGAGGGCGAGGAACTGCGCGCCCGCTTCCTCGAACTCATGCACCGCCACCACGCCGAGGTCATCGCCATGACCCAGGACCAGGTGGACAACGGCGGCTACGAACCGCTGCGTGACATGGCCGGCCAGATGATCGAGGTCCAGACCGCCGAGATGCGGGAGATTGAGGAGCTGGCTCGTTAGCTCAGCTGCGCCCCGGAGCCGACCATCTCGGCGAAGGCGGCGTCGCCCCGCTCGGTGTCCACCGCCGCGCACATCTCGGTGAGCACGCGCACCTCGAATCCCTCCTCGAGTGCGTCGAGCACGGTGGCGCGCACGCAGTGATCGGTGGCGATGCCGACGACGTCGAGCTTCTCGACGCCCCGATCCCGCAGCCACTGCGCCATCCCCACGCCCTCCGCCTCGCCCTCGAAACCGGAGTAGGCGGCGCTGTACTCGCCCTTGCGGAAGAATGCGTCGATGGTGTGGGAACGGACGGCGTCGTGAAGCGCGGCGCCGGTGGAGTCCGCCACGCAGTGGACCGGCCAGGAGTCGACGAAGTCGGGGGTGTCCGAGAAATGCTCACCCGGGTCGATGTGCCAGTCCTGGTAGCTGCCGATGAGACCGGCGACCTGGGTGCCGCGTTCCGTGGCGAGGCTACCGCCGGGGCAGAAGTCATTCTGGACGTCGACGATGACGAGGGCGGTCTTCGGGCTGGCCATGGGGTCCTCCTGCGGTGGCTGGGGTGGTGGCACTAGCCTAACCGGTGCCGAAGTCGTCATCGGGGTCGGTGAAGCTGTCGGGGCTGTCCCACACCTGCAGCAGGTCCTCATCGCCACGGGGTACGGGACCGGACAGGTAGGCGTCGGCGTGCCGGCCCATGGCGGCGTTCTTCACCGGCAACTGCCGGCGATGTGAGGTGTAGGCCTCCCCGTCGGGCATCCGGAAGCGGAGGAGGGTGGCATTGATCTCGTCAATGAAGATCGTGATGTCGCCCGAGGTCACCAGCGCGTGGCAGGCGGAACACAGCGGAATGAGGTTGTCCAGGTTCGTCTCGCCACCGTTGACCCATTCCAGCAGATGATGGAACTGCAGGAAGCGGGTGTGCGGGCAGCCGGGCGTGGCGCACCGGTGACCCCACAGGGCGAGCAGTGCCTTCTCCTGCGACGGGGAGATGGTCCGGGCCGCGCGGGTCAGTTTGAGGTGCAGACCCTTCTTGTCCAGCAGGTGGTAGCGGACATCGCCGTTGAGCACCGACCTCAGCAGATCTCCCGTCTGCCCGCCATGTCGCTCCGGAATGTAGGCGCGCTGATCCAGCGTCATGAGTACATTGACCTGCGCTCCCGGCGCCCGCAACCGGCTCGTCGGGTGGCTGCGCACGACATTGATCATCCCGAGGAACGCCGACAGCATCCCGCCGAACATCGGGGATCCGAAACGGGTGAGGGAGGTGCCCTCCGCGGGCTTCTGCGCCTGCTCAATGAGCTTGTCCAGTTCGTCGGAGCCTTCCGGGCCCGCCAGTGCGTCCGTGTCCAGCTCCGCAGTGTCCCGCAGCGACGCGAGTTCCGCGACCTTGAGTGCGGCCTGGAACTCCGCCGCGTGCTCGGGCCCGAGGGCGCCCCAGAAACGGATGCCGCCGGTGTCCTCGTCCTCCACCACCCGGAAAGAGTTGCGGGGCTTCTTCCTGCCGGGGCGGTCACGCCCGGCCAGCTGCTGTTCCAGCTCGCTCAGGCACATGGCCAGCGCCAGGTCCACGAGCTCGGGTTCGTTGTCGTGGGTGAGGTAACGCAGGAGCAGCCTCACCTTGGAGTACGTCAGGTCACCGGCCACGAACGCCTCGGCCACCAGGGGAAACTCGGCGAGCCTCTCCCCGACGTGCAGGTATTCATAGGCGGTGCGCCGCGACAGGTCATGAGCCCGCATGAGCCAGACCTGCGTGCTGGGTGCGCCGCATTTGCGGGCGAGGTTGCGGAGATGGAACTCCGCGATCATGAGGATGAACCGTGCCTTGTGGATGGTCAGTGAGCGGTGGGTGCTGGCGATCGTGTCGGTGAGCGTCCGGTCGTTCAATGCGGTGAAGTCGGTGGCCTTCATCGTGTCCCCTGGGTCGAATTAACGTTCGATTGCCTGCAGGCTAACATGGGGCCCAGACACGGGGCTGTCTCGTGTAACGACCCTGGTCAGAGGCGTATTCTGTGCGCAGCTGCGCACAGAATGCTGCACTGTCTGTGGGTACCGAAGGGCCACGTGCGGACGATCGGAAGAGGGGCTGCCTGGCGCGGGATGGGTGCGCCCGCGGTATGGGTGTCAAGCGCCGGGGCAGGTCAGGCTGCCGAGCGGGGCACGGTGCAACATCCCTGTTCAGGAGCGTGTTTTGTGCGCAGCTGCGCACAATGTGCCCCGGAATCGACGAAGCCGGGCCTCCTCGGGCCCGGCAACGTACCTTCGCCAGCGGTCAGGCGGTGGCGATCCACTCTGCGGCGTCGTCGACGATTCGGGCGGCGGGCGCGGAGACGTCGAAGACTCGACCGTGCTCATCGGATTCCAGATCCTCGAGCGTGTCCAGCTGGGAGTCCAGCAGGGACGGCGGCATGAAGTGGCCGGGACGGTACTCCATCCGGCGCGACAGCAGCTCACGCGTGCCGTGGACGTGCACGAAGGCGACGTCCGGGACGGCCTGGCGGATGAGGTCGCGGTAGGAACGCTTGAGGGCGGAGCAGCCGATGATGCCGCCCTCCGGATGGTCCACCAGCCACGCGCCGACGAGCTCGAGCCAGGGCCAGCGGTCCTCGTCGGTCAGGGCCTCGCCGCGGGCCATCTTGTCGATGTTGACCTGCGGGTGCAGGTCGTCGCCGTCGCGGTAGGGCAGGCCGAGCTTCGTGCCCAGCAGCTGCCCGACGGTGGTCTTGCCGGAGCCGGAGACCCCCATCACCACAATGTGTCTGCGCATGTCGGTCACCAGTTGTGGACGGTGCCGTCGGCGAGACGGTTGTAGGGGAGGT
>JAUNUL010000345.1 GCA_030538175.1 Propionibacteriaceae bacterium
ATCGAGGGGCTGGCGGTGGGCGTACCCGCGACCCATCGGACCCAGGACCGCACCGCAGCCATCACCATCGAGCCAACGGTCGGGTTCGCCAACACCCCCGACTCCGACCCGGCGATCGGGGTGAATCAGGCCTGGGCGGCCGGCATCCGAGCCCGCGCGCGCTCCTCACAGCTTGGCCTCGAGACAGTCGCCGCGCACACCGTGAGCACGCGCGAGGAGCTGAACACCCGGATCAGCACCGCGGTCGCCGCGGGCGCCCAGTGGGGTGCCCGCCCCGCGGCCGAGCGCGCCGCGATCCTGCACCGCGCGGGGGTGGTTCTCGAATCCCGGCGCGCGGAGTTGATGGAGGTCGCTGCCGCCGAGGCCGGCAAGCTGCTCGACCAGTCCGATCCCGAGGTGTCCGAGGCGGTGGACTTCGCGCACTTCTATGCCGAGCGGGCCCTGGACCTTGAGCGGATCGACGGCGCGGTCGCCGAACCCGTCCGGTTGACCGTCGTCACACCACCCTGGAATTTCCCCATCGCCATCCCGACGGGCTCGACGATCGCCGCACTGGCCGCGGGCTCGGCGGTGCTGCTCAAGCCCGCCTCCCCCGCCGTGCGCACAGGTGCGTGCCTGGTCGAGGCCCTCTGGGAGGCCGGGGTCCCCCGGGACGTGCTGCAACTCGTCAAACTGTCCGAACGGAACCTCGGCGAGCAGTTGGTCGGCGACCCACGGGTGGACCGGGTGATCCTGACCGGTGGATTCGAGACCGCAGAGTTGTTCCGGAGCTTCCGGCCGGATCTGCAGCTGTTGGCGGAGACATCGGGCAAGAACGCCCTCATCGTCACCCCGCACGCCGACTATGACCTGGCTGCCCGGGACGCCATCGCGTCGGCCTTTGGGCACGCCGGGCAGAAGTGTTCGGCTGCGTCCCTGCTGATTCTCGTCGGGCAGGCCGGCCGGTCACCACGACTGCGCAACCAACTTCTCGATGGCATCCGGTCACTGGTCGTCGGCTATCCCTGGGACGCCGAGGCACAGATGGGGCCCGTCATCACTCCCCCGGACGGCAAGCTGCTGACCGGCCTGACCAGCCTGGGGGCGGGCGAGCACTGGGTGCTGGAACCCCGGCCGCTCGACGACGGCGGCACCCTGTGGAGTCCCGGCGTGCGTTGGGGAGTGCAGCCAGGCAGCGCGTTCCACCGCACTGAATATTTCGGTCCCATCCTCGGCATCATGCACACCGAGACGCTCGCCGAAGCGATCGCCATCGCCAACGACGTCGACTATGGCCTCACCGCGGGTCTGCACTCCCTTGACGAGGCGGAAATCGCGCACTGGATCGCGACGATCCAGGCAGGCAATCTCTATGTCAATCGCGGCATCACCGGCGCCATCGTGCAGCGCCAACCTTTCGGTGGCTGGAAACGCTCGGTGGTCGGCCCGTCCGCCAAGGCCGGGGGCCCCAACTATCTGCTGCCGTTGGTGGACTGGCGGGCCGCTCCCGCACAGGAGGGCGTGGCACCGAGGCACGCGAGCGTGCGGACGCTCCTCGAGGCAGCTCGGCGCGACCTCAGCGCCGCTGAGCAGGCTGCGCTGACCCGCGCGACGGCCAGCGATGAGCGTGCCTGGCAGACCGAGTACGGCATCACCAAGGATGTCAGTGGGCTCCTCGCCGAGCGGAATGTCGTGAGGTATTGCCCGATGCCCGGTGGGGTGATCCGGCTGACCGAGGACGGCCGCGTGGCCGATCTTGTCCGGGTCGCTGCAGCCGCCCTGCGCGCCGGGGCCCGTCCGGACATCTCGACCGGGGTCGCCCTGCCGGTCGCCGTTCACACCGCCCTCACCAGCATCGGCTTCGTGGTGCGGTCTGCCTCTGATACCGACTTCGCTTCAGCGGTGCAGGCATTGCCGGATTGTCGGATCCGGATGGTGTCGGCGGATCCGGTTGTGGGCGTACGCCGGCTCGCGGAGGCGACCCGAAGCCGCCTGGGGATCACGATCCTGGGCCAACCGGTCACCGAGTCCGGGCGCGTGGAAATGCTGGGGTTCCTGCGGGAGCAGGCGATCGCGGTGACCGCCCACCGATTCGGTACGCCCCACCCCACGCCGCTGGACAGCCCCGACACGTACGGTGGATCCCATGACAACGCTCCATGACTTCACGGCCGCCCGCATCGACGGCGCGGACCAAGATCTGTCTGACTATGCCGGCAAGGTCGTGCTGATCGTGAACACCGCCAGCCAGTGCGGTTTGACGCCGCACTATGCCGGGCTGCAGGCCCTGCAGGAGAAGTACGCCGACGCCGGCCTGGTCGTGCTCGGTTTCCCGTCCAACCAGTTCGGGGCACAGGAGCCCGGCACGGATGACGAGATCGCGCAGTTCTGCGAAACAAGCTATGCGGTGACCTTTCCGATGTTCGCGAAGGTCGATGTCAACGGCCCGCATTCCCATCCTGTGTTCGCCTGGTTGCGTTCGGAGCGGGCCGAGGGCAAGGGGACGCCGCCGGAACGGTTCGCGGCGCACCTGGCCAACCAACCCCGGGGTGAGAACGGCGACTGGGTCGAGTGGAACTTCACCAAGTTCCTGGTCGGCAAGGACGGCCGCGTGATCGAGCGCTATCTGCCGACCGAGACCCCGGAATCCCTGGCCGGGGACATCGAGGCCGCGCTGGCGCAGTGAGCTGATGCCGCCCGGTTAGCCTCTCGAGCCGGCAATCAGGGCGAACAGGTCCTTGGGATCGTCCGGGTCCGCGACGAGATCGATTTCTGTGGCATACCCGGTGGCGGCGGCGCGCTGATGGACGTAGGACAACGCGGTGAAATCCTCGACCGCGAAGCCAACCGAGTCGAAGATCGTGACCTGCTCCGTGTCCTGCCGGCCCGCTGCTGCACCGGCGATCACCGTCCACAGCTCTGTGACCGGGAAGTCCGGTGCCTGGAGTTGGATCTCGCCCTCGATGCGGGTCTGCGGTGTGTGCTCAACGAAGACTCCGGCGCGGCCCAGGATGCTCGGCTCCAGCTCGGTTTTGCCGGGGCAGTCCCCGCCGATCGCGTTGAGATGCATGCCCGGCTCGACCGAGGCGTCGAACAGGACGGTGGCGCGCGCCTTGTCGGCGGTGCAGGTGGTCACGATGTCCGCACCGCGCACGGCCTCCGCTCCGTCGTCCGCGACCCGGACCTCGAAGCCCAGCCCGA
>JAUNUL010000346.1 GCA_030538175.1 Propionibacteriaceae bacterium
CACCACGCTCAAAGAGCCTTTGGCTAGGGGAAACGCCCAGTCAAGGGCTCTTTTTCATGGTCCGTGCACCATTCCTGCACCACTTGGGCAACATGTCCGGGTGGCTGGGTTGTCGAGTGACATCGGGCACAATGGGGGCCGGGCCGGCCATTGTCGGGGCGGTCCTCGACAGGCGAAAGGAACCGTTGTGTCCATCACCATCTCCGTGATCAGCCCAGAGTCGAGCGAAGCGCGGCAGGTGGAGACCGAGACGACCGGCCTGGACCTGTTCGGCGACGACCGCACGATCGTCGCCATGAAGGTCAACGGCGAGACCAAGGACCTGGACCAGCCACTGGCCGAAGGTGACGAGGTCGCGCCCGTGCTCGTGACGTCCGATGAGGGCCTGGCGATCCTGCGCCACTCCTGCGCCCACGTCGCGGCCCAAGCCGTGCAGAACCTGCACGCGGAGGCCAAGCTCGGCATCGGCCCGCCCATCACCGACGGCTTCTATTACGACTTCCTGCTCGAAGAGCCCCTGACGCCCGAGCGGTTGAAGGCCATCGAGAAGAAGATGGTCGGCATCATCAAGGAACGCCAGCGCTTCGTGCGCCGCGTCGTGTCCGATGACCAAGCCGTCGCCGAGCTCCAGTCCGAGCCGTTCAAGCTCGAGCTGGTCCAGCTCAAGGGCAACGTCGGCGAATCGGAGACCGACGCCATGGTCGAGGTCGGCGCCGGCGAGCTAACCATCTATGACAACGTCCGTCGCGACGACTCCACCGCCTGGGGCGACCTGTGCCGTGGCCCGCACGTGCCCCACACCGGCTACATCAACCAGGCGGCGTTCGCGCTGACCAGGACCTCTGCGGCGTACTGGCGCGGTGACCAGGCCAACGCCCAGCTCCAGCGGCTCTATGGCACCGCGTGGGCGACCAAGGATGACTTGCTGGCGTACAAGACGCGCCTCGAGGAAGCCGCCAAGCGCGACCACCGCAAGCTGGGCACCGAACTCGACCTCTATTCGTTCCCCGAGAACATCGGCCCCGGCCTGCCGGTCTTCCACCCCAAGGGTGGCGTGATCAAGCGCGAGATGGAGGACTACGTCCGCCAGCGCCACATCGAGGAGGGCTTCCTTTATGTGGGTACGCCGCACATCGCCAAGGAAGACCTCTATTACACCTCCGGCCACCTGCCCTATTACGCCGACGGCATGTTCCCGGCCATCGACGATGACGGCCACCTCTATCGCCTGAAGGCGATGAACTGCCCGATGCACAACGAGATCTTCCGCAGCCGCGGCCGGTCCTATCGCGAGCTGCCGCTGCGGTTCTTCGAGTTCGGCACCGTCTATCGCAACGAGAAGTCCGGCGTCCTCCAGGGCCTCACCCGCGTGCGGTCCATCACCCAGGACGACTCCCACTCCTATGTCACCCCCGAGCAGGCGCCGGCGGAGATCAAGCACCTGCTGAACTTCGTGCTCTCGCTGCTCAAGGACTTCGGGCTGGACGACTTCTATCTCGAGCTGTCCACGCGCGATGACAAGAAGAAGGACAAGTTCATCGGCTCCGACGACGAATGGGAGGCCGCGACCGCGACCCTCCAGCGGGTTGCCGACGAGACCGGTCTGGAAACCGTCGCCGACCCGGGTGGGGCGGCCTACTACGGCCCCAAGATCTCGGTCCAGGCGCGCGACGCGATCGGGCGGACCTGGCAGATGTCGACGATCCAGTACGACTTCAACATGGCCAAGCGGTTCGAGCTGGAATACACCGCCGCTGACGGCTCGCGCCAGTGCCCGGTCATGATCCACTCGGCGAAGTTCGGTTCGATCGAGCGGTTCATCGGTGTGCTGGTCGAGCATTATGCGGGGGCGTTCCCGGTCTGGCTGTCGCCGGTCCAGGTCACCGCGATCCCGGTCGCGGCGGAGTTCAACGACTATCTCGAGGACATCGCCGGGCAGTTGCGAGCCGCGGGTGTCCGCGTCGAGGTCGATACCTCCGATGACCGCTTCCCGAAGAAGATCCGCACCGCCAGCAAGCACAAGGTGCCCTTCGTCCTGATCGCTGGGGAGGAGGACCGCACTGCGGGTGCGGTGTCGTTCCGCTATCGCGACGGGTCGCAGAAGAACGGCGTGCCGATCGCCGAGGCGATCGCCGAGATCACCAAGGCCATCGCGGACAAGGCACAGGTGTGAGGCTCGAGCACGCTGAGGACTTCGCCGGGGTGCCCGACGGTTTCGACCGGCTCTGGGTGCCCCACCGGTTGGCGTACGTCGGTGGGAAGGACAAGCCGAAGGACGAATCGGCCGCTGAATGCCCGTTCTGCCGGATCCCGCAGCGTGCCGATGACGAGGGGCTGATCGTGCGCCGCGCTGAGCATGCGTACGTGGTGATGAACCTCTATCCGTATTCACCCGGACACGTCCTGGTCTGCCCCTATCGCCACGTCGCCGACTACACGGAGCTGACCCCGGAGGAAGTGATTGAGGTCGCTCTGCTGACCCGGCGGGCCATGCGCGTCATCCGGGCGGTGTCCGGGCCCGAAGGGTTCAATCTCGGCATGAACATGGGGCGGATCGCGGGCGCTGGGATCCAGGCGCACCTGCACCAGCATGTGGTGCCGCGCTGGGCTGGTGACCTCAACTTCATGCCCCTCATCGGCCAAACCAAACCGGTCCCCGTGCTGCTGGGGGACACTCGTGCCGCGCTCGCGGCCGCCTGGGACGAGCACGCGGGAGACTGAACGATGCTCGAGCGGCTGCGGGGGGTCCAAGGAGTGGTGCTGCGGCCGTTCGCCAGGTTCCTGGTGCGCCTCGGAATCCACCCCGACGCGGTCACCTGGTTCGGAGCCATCGCGGTGACCATCACTGCACTGACGTGCTTCGGAATGGGCTGGTTGTGGCAGGGTGCGATCACCGTGGCGATCCTCTCGACCAGCGACATGATCGACGGCCACATGGCCCGAGAATCAGGACGGGACAGTGCTTGGGGCAGCTTCCTGGACGCCACCCTCGATCGCATCGCCGACGCGGGCGTCCTCGGTGGGCTGGCCTGGCATCTGGGCCTGCGGGTGGGTGTCGCGTGGGCAGCCTTGGCGATCGGAGCGCTCGTGCTGGCGCAGGTGACGTCGTATGTGAAAGCCCGTGCCGAGGCCATCGGCTGCCGCGCGGATGTCGGTCTGGTCACCCGGGCGGA
>JAUNUL010000347.1 GCA_030538175.1 Propionibacteriaceae bacterium
GTACGTCGATCCGAGCTACCTGGTGGCGTACATCGTCGGGAGCGACAACAAGACCGAGGAAGAAGCCTGGGCGCAGGTCGAACGGATGCGGGAGGAGGGCGTGACGAGCGCGCCCGTTCGGGAGGCCAACCTCGCCTGGCTCGGTGAGCTCGCCCACAACGGCGCGATCCGGCTCATGGGGCATGACCCGGACACCCCCGAGGCGGTCGACGCGCTGGTTGAGCGCGGGGTCACCGTCGCCGAGTTCCCGACCACGATGGCCGCTGCCGAACGGGCCCGGGAACGGGACCTGCTGATCGTTGCCGGCGCGCCCAACCTGATGCGCGGTGGCTCGCATGCGGGCAACGTGTCCGCCCTCGATCTGGCCCGACGCGGGCTGGTCGATGCACTGGCCTCGGACTACCTGCCGTCCGCGCTCTTGGGTTCGGTGTCCGTGCTCGCCCCGGAGTTGGGGCTGCCCGCTGCCGCTCGCCTGGTCACCGTGGGCGCCGCCCGGGTCGGCGGGCTGTCCGACCGGGGCATGTTGGTCGAGGGTCAGCGGGCCGATCTCGTGCTCGTCGACGATGCCCGTGGCGGCTGGCTGCGGGTGGCGGGTGTCCTGCGGCCTTGATCTCCGGGCGGGCCGGGTCTGGTGCGCCGGCGGGCCCGCAGGGCGGCGTACCCGATGGGGGCCAAGCCGAGCGGTGCGACCGCCAGTCCCGCCAACGCGATCAGCCCCCAGGCAGTTGGCAGCGGCGGCAGCGCTGCCTGATCGGCAGCCGGGATGCTGCGGGCCCAGGCGACGAAGGCATCACCGACGGGCATCAGCCCACCGGCGAACCTACGTTTGCCGGCCCATTCGAAGGGCAGGCCCAGCGCCTCGGCCTCCCGGTCGAGGCTGCGGGCCAGCTCGAGGTCACCGTTGGCTCTGGCCGCACCGAGCGTGACTGCGGAGGAAGACAACGAGATGCCGCGGATCAGCGGTCCGGAGTCCACATCGCCACCACCGCTGACCCCGCTCGGGTGCTCGCGAACACCGACGAGCCCGACCTCACCGACGACGAAGAGTCGCCGGAAGACTGTCCAGTCCTCTGCCGCGGTGGGTGACAGCTGTGGCCAGAAGGTGTGGATGATCGATTGGGAGGACCCCCGTGGCCCGGATACGGGTGTGCCATCGGGGTGGATCTGGTGCGGCAACAGCCCGGTCCAGGGGTCGCGGAGACGGTCCAGCCGAGCCAGCCAGTCGGCGAGCTGCGGGGTCGCTTGCCCTGCCAGTGCGTGCACGCGCTGCACTGCGCCCATCGCGACCACCGCGTCGCAGGGCCACCGCTGGTCGGGATAGGAGGGTGGTACGCCGGTCGGGTCGGCAACCAGCGCTCTCGCAAGGGCATCAGCCTCAGTTTGGAGGTCAGGGGTTGCGGTTCCAGCCAGTTCCGCGCGGGTGACGCGAAGCAGCAGCAGCCAGCCGCGATAGAACGTGCCGTGCTGCAGTTCTGGAATGTCGCCGAAATGGGCCGCTGCCGCGGGTTCCGCCAGTCGCGCGATGGCGCGGTCAAGGCGGTCGGTGGCAATGGCCTTCTCCGCAGGGTCCGCGCTGGCGAGGGCGGCGTTGCCGGCGGCGAGTGCGGTCAGGCCAACTGTGAAGAACTCCCCCTCAGGAAACAGCTCCTGCATCCGCGGGCCGGCGCCTTGGGCGATCGCATCGTCGAGGAACGCAACGTGGGCCACCACCCGATCCGACGATGGCCGCAGGGCTGAAGCCAGGTGCGCGGCCCCGGCAAGGCCGAGGAGCCACCAGGCAACCAGCAGCACAGTCAGAGCGCGGTACATGCCGGTCACGCTAGGGGTCCGGGTTCCACCGAGCTCCCCCTGAACCGGATCGGGCGAGTTGGCAGGGCGGTCCTTCAGGAGGCTACGGTCTTGACCAAGACAAACCGACCGACCGTCGGTCTGCCAGAGGAGGGACATGACGAAACAGAAGGCAGCGCCAGTCCGGCGGGCCGAAATCCTTGATGTCGCGGAGCGTCTTTTCGTCACCCAGGGTTACGAGCAGACGTCGGTGCAGCAGGTTCTGGACGCGGTGGGAATCGCGAAGGGGACCTTCTATCACCACTTCGCCTCGAAGGAGGCGGTGATGGAAGGAATCATCGACCGCTATGTCTCAGCGATCGCCGCCCGCGGCGAGCAGGTCCTGGCCCAGCACGAGGGCGGCCCGCACCAGCGGTTCCTGGCCGCTGTCCTGGCGATGCAGGTGCAACCCGGGGGTCAGGAGCAGATGTTGACGGAGCTGAACAAGCCGCAGAACGCCCTGTTCCATCAGCGCACCGCTGAAAGAACGATGGCTATCGCCGTGCCGATCCTGGCAACGGTCGTCCGGGAGGGCGTCGACCAGGGCGCCTTTCGCACCGACTATCCCGAGGAAGCTCTCGAACTGGTCCTGCACTACACGGCCCAGGTGCTCGATGACCTGGATCCACAGCACGCGGCCACTCCCCGCAAGCTCATAGCTTTCGTGCACCACACCGAACTCCTGCTCGGCGCCGAGCCCGGCTCCCTCGCCTTCATCCTCGATCTGTTCACAAACGCCAGCGCAGCCAAGCCGGAGGTAGCCCCATGATCGGCACGATGGTTCGCGCGAGTCTGCGCCGCAACCGCCTGGTCTCAGCCTTCATGGCAGGTTTCCTCCTGCTGTCCAACGCCCTCTTGGCCGCGGCCGCGATCCTGGCGACGGCGGTCTTCGGTTCTGTCACAGGCTTCATGACGACCGCGCAGACGCCACACTTCATGCAGATGCACGTCGGGGCGATCGACGCCGACCGCCTGCAGTCCTTCGCGGATGGCCGTCCGGAGGTCGCGGCGATCGAGCTCATCCAGATCCTCAACGTCGACAACGCCGCCTTGACCTTGGGCGGGCACTCCCTCGACGCGGAGATCCAACAGAACGGCTTCGCCACCCAAGGCCGGCGCATGGACTACCTGCTCGCAGCGGATGGCACGCGCATCCAGCCTGAACCCGGTCAGATCTATCTGCCCTTCTTCTATGAAGACAAGTACGCCCTGCACGCCGGAGACCGGGTCGATCTCGCACTGCCAGGTGGCACCAGCTCGTTCACCGTGGCCGGCTTCTTCCGCGACTCACAGATGAACTCCACGCTCGCCTCCTCCAAGCGGCTGTTGATCA
>JAUNUL010000348.1:0-2185 GCA_030538175.1 Propionibacteriaceae bacterium
AGACCGCTTCGGGCCCGAACTTGCCGAGCAGTTCCACCACCAGCGGGATCGACTCGACAGCGCCGATGTAGTTCGCGGGCGGGATGACGTTGAGCGCGACCATGTCGGTGCGGAAGAGCTCAGTCTGGTCCTGGGCCAACTGTTCCCAGTCGACCCCGGTCGCGTTCGCACGCTCCAGCAGCGGATCATCGATGTCGGTGACGTTCTGCACATAGTGGACGTCCAGACCCTGATCGCGCCACACCCGCTGGAGCAGGTCGAAGCTCACATAGGTGTTCGCGTGTCCCATATGGGTCGCGTCATAGGGCGTAATCCCGCAGACATAGAGCCGCGCGGTGCCGGACTCCGGTCCGACCACACCCATCTCGCCGGAGGCGGTGTCGTGCACGCGAACGGGGTCGAAACCACCCTCGGGACGCGGAAGTGTCGGGACCTGGGGAGCCTGCCATGCCTGCATGGCGCGAGCCTACCCAGGAAATTCGGCAATCCTCACACGCGTGCCGCCGGTTGCCTTGGGACGGACGCGTACGCAAGCCCGCGGGATCGGCACTGCGACGCAGCGCCGAAGTCACCAGGAGGGCGAGACCCAAGAGGCGAGAAACTCAGAGGGGCGGCCAAGGGATCGCGGGCCATGTGCCGGCCGGCAGCGGGAACATGCCGTCCAACAGCAACTGGCTGCAACGCGCCTCGAACGCGGCCTGCTCCACCACGGTCACGAACTCGTCGAGTTCGCTGCTCGCGGCCAGCGCGGCCGTGACCAGCGCGACCTCCTCGGCGGTGAGTTCCTCTCCCGCCCAGCCCCACAGGACCGTCCGCAGCTTGTCCTCCTCATGGAGGCTGACCCCGTGGTCGACAGCCCAGATGCGCCCGTCCTGCGCGACCAGGATGTGTGCGCCCTTGCGGTCGGCGTTGTTGATCAGCGCATCGAAGAGCGCCATCCGCCGCAACTGCGGATCGTCGCGATGGATGACGGTCACCGGTCGCTCATGTGCGTCGAGGCCTTCGACCACGTCGAACCAGCCGGGTGGCGTACGCCCCGAGCGCACCAAGTCAACGACCGGATCCGCATCGTCATCCACGTCAATCCAGGCCTGCAGGGAGCCCGGACCCATCGGCCCGTCGATCAGGACGGTCGCGGGCACGACGTCGAAGCCGGCTGCCGCCGAGATGCGGTACGCCGCCACCTCCCGCTCGGCCAACGTCCCGTCGGGAAAGTCCCACAAGGGACGCTCACCACGCACAGGTTTATAGACGCAGGAGAGAACCCCGGCCGCCGAGGTGAGCTCACAGAAGAACGTGGCGTTCGAAGCCTGGACGAGGCGTCCGGTCAACTCGAGGTCGCCATCGGCAAAGATCGCGGGATCGAGCAGCACTGCGGACGATGGCTGCTGCGGATCCGGTTGATCCGACGCGGGCGCCGGCTCCGGTCGGTCAGAAGAGAGGTCGTCGATAGCCATTGGCGCGGGGACAGATGTGTCCCTCAGGATCGATCGGCTGCTGACAGAAGGGACACGCGGGGCGGCCTGCGGCGACCAGCGCCATGGAGCGGGCGACGAAGTCCCGGGCCACTGTCGGCGCGATGCGGACGATCAGCACCTCACCCGCGCGTTCGGCTTCGGCGCGGGCCAGCGCCTCAGCGGTCTCGACTTCCCCGGCATCCTCATCGACCTCGAGGTCGAGTTCCTCTTCGGTCACGGAGAACATCTCGATCACGATGCGGGAATCGGTGGGGTCCCACGCGATCGTCATCGTGCCGACCCTGAACTCTTCGGCGATGGGGGCATCCAGCGGCTCGTTGTCCTGAGCCGTCGTGCGCTCGGGCGGCACCGAGACCAAGCCGCCGCTGAGGCGGGAGATCTCTGCCAGGACGCGATCCACGTGCTCGGCCAGGACTGACACCTGTTGTTTCTCGCAGCTCACGCTGGTCAGACGATTCCCCTGTCGGGCCTGCAGGAAGAACGTGCGGTCCCCCGGCTCACCGACCGTGCCGGAGACGAACCGGTCCGGTGCGTCATAACGGTGCTCGACAATGGCCATGAACCCACCCTAGCGACTCAATCCGCAGCCCCAACCGGTTCGGTCGTCTCAGCCCGCGCAGCGGCCTGCGGTGCGTGCTCGGTCGAGTCTGCTGGTCCCGCTGTTCCGGCGCCCCCGCCGACCGCGGCGTCCTCCCCCGACCCTGCCG
>JAUNUL010000348.1:2195-3144 GCA_030538175.1 Propionibacteriaceae bacterium
AAACTCGCCAGATCGCCCGAAACCGAGTTCATCGTGACCACGTAGGGCCGGGCGTCGGTGTACCGAATCACCGACACCGAAGCCGGATCGACCATGATCCGCTGGAAAGCGTCCAGGTGCATGCCCAGCGCATCGGCCAGGATCGCCTTGATCACGTCCCCGTGGGACACCGCCACCCATGCTGCGTGATCGCCGTGGTCAGCTCGCAGCACGCGATCCCACTGCCGCACCGCGCCGACCGCCCGTGCCCAGAGACCAGTCATCGCCTCTCCACCAGGAAAGACCGCTGCCGAGGGTTGGCGCTGCACGGTCTTCCACAGCTCTTCCCCGGCCAGGTCCTTCAAGGTTTTTCCGGTCCAGTCGCCGTAGTCACACTCGGTCAGGCCGTGCTCGAGTTCCCTCGGCACATCCCGGTCGGCCAACAGCAGGTCGGTGGTCTGCCCGCAACGCAAGATGGGTGAGCTGATCGCGGCCACGAGGGGCACCCCGGCCAGGCGTACGCCCGCTGCCGCGGCCTGCTCACGTCCGGTGTCGTCCAATTCGACCCCATCGGATCGTCCCGCGAGGACTCCGGCCGTGTTGGCCGTCGACCGGCCGTGACGGACCAGGAACAATGTCGTCATGTTCGCAACACTAGGCGGCGGCACGCCCCGGACCACCCACCGCCCTGCCTGGGATCGGCTCGCAGCATGGGCCCGGCCGAGCCGCACGGTTCTCCACCGCGTCGCAGAAACAGTGACAAAAACCCTGCGTCAGGATTGGCACGGCGGATCGGACTGTAGTCCGCGCAGGACTAACGTGACGAACGCTTTATTCACGATGCGCGGTGTCATCCGCTCACACACACAGCAAGGACGTCCGATGGGCTGGTTCGACGCGATTGTCCTGGGCATTGTCCAAGGCCTGACTGAGTTCCTTCCGATTTCTTCCAGCGCTCACGTCTCGATCG
>JAUNUL010000349.1 GCA_030538175.1 Propionibacteriaceae bacterium
GGATCGTCGACTCCCACCCCTGCAACGTCTCCGGGGTCAACTGCGATGAGATCTTTCGGTGCAACAACCACGAGCGCCGCTCGGAACGCGTTAGCTCAGGCTCAACCACGTGACGAACCACCTTGAGGCGTCGACCCATGCACGACAGCAGGCGTTCCAACTGCTCGTCACTCAGGTCCACCCGACCAGAGAGGAACTGACTGATGCTCGGTTGATGCACGCCGCTCAGCCGGGACAGCTCTCCCTGCCCGGTGCGCGTCTCGGTCATCACTCGACGGAGGACCTCTCCACGATCACTCACGAATCAACCATAGCATCTAACGCTATGACTCCTAAGAGAGCTGCTTCATGAGCAACTCGTCTTTCTCCGTGGCGGTGGCAGCTGCATCCAGGGGATCTCGGATGGCATTCCTCCGTGGGGCTGAGCAGATGGGCGCGGACCTACGAGTCTGGGAGCGGGGTGGCGAGCCCGTAGCCATTGGGATGCTGGATGGGTCGGAAGTGTTGCGGATATCCGTCGCGCCAGAGGTCGCGCAAGACCACGCAGTGGCCGAAGGGATCGCGGCTGACCTCACCCAGCCAGCCACGGACTTGTTTGCCGGCGATGATGCGGTGGTCGAGGCGCGAGGCGCCACGGTACTCCGCAGGATTCTGAAGAGTGCCGGTTTGGATCGATGACGAGCCATGGACACCAATGACGCTGGACCTGACCAACTCCCTAGACCTTGCGCGTCTACAGCAAGCGACCCTGCGTGTCGAGGAAGTCCATCGAGAACACCACGGCAAGGGCTACGCGGTAGCGATCACACTCGCAGGCGCCCGTGCCCTCCAGCAGCACGCTGCCACGTCGGCAGTGGTAGTCGCCGAGAACTCGAACCCGGCGGCCTTGGCTACCTACCTGTCCGCAGGCTTCGTCGCTCGGGAAGAAGTCACCGATCTCAAGCGCCCTTGATCAACGACCGGACATCGGCTTGACCGGGCGGTCTGCACGACGGAAGTCCTGGCTACGAAGCCTTCCGTGGTCTCCGCTGGCAGCGTGGACACCGGTAGCTCGAACGGTTCATGAACGCCTCCCGGCGGATCGGCGTACCGCAACGAGGACACGGAAGACCTTCCTGGCCATACGCGTTCAACGAACGATCGAAGTACCCCGATTCACCGTTCACGTTGACATACAACGCATCGAACGAGGTCCCGCCCTGATCCAGGGCGTCGGCCATCACGTCCCGTGCGGCCGTCAGCACGTCGACGGCGGCGCGTTGGGTGAGCGACTCCCCCGGCTTGTCGTAGTGCAGCCGGGCCCGCCACAGGGCCTCATCGGCATAGATGTTGCCGATGCCGGAGACCACGGTCTGGTCGAGCAGCAGTCGTTTGATCCCGGATCGTCGTGTGCGAATCCTGCGGGCGACGTCTGCCGGGGAGTACGCCGGATCGAACGGATCCAATGCAATGTGTGCAATCTCCGGTGGCAGCTCCGCCCCGCCCACTGACAGTGACAATCCACCGAACATCCGCTGGTCGACGAACCGCAGCTCGTGGCCACCGTCATTGAACGAGAACCGCACCCGGGTGTTCCGGGCGTCGGCCAACCCTGGCTCGGCAGTCCGGAATTGGCCGCTCATCCCGAGATGCACCAGCACGGCATCGCCGTCGACGAATGGCAGCCAGAGATACTTCCCGCGACGCCTCGGTTCGGCGAACTCACGCCCGACCAGGGTCGCGGCAAAGTCGTCGGGACCGGCGAGGTGGCGGCGTACAGGACGGGGATGCAGCACCTCGACAGCCGCGATCCGGCGACCCACCAGATGGGGAATCAGGCCGGCGCGGACAACCTCGACCTCAGGAAGTTCGGGCACCGCCGCTCATCCTTGGGCGTCGTCAGCGGCACCCACGGGCGAGGCTTCGTCGCCCTGCAACTGTGCGAAGGCGATCCCGGCGGCCTGTTGCTCGGCGGTCTTCTTGTTGCGGCCCTTGCCTGGGCCGAGGCGTTCACCGCCGACGACCGCCCAGGCTTCGAAGCGCTTGTTGTGGTCCGGGCCCGACTCCAGCACGTCATAGCGCGGTGCCGCGAACCCGTGGGCCGCGGCGTACTCCTGCAGGGACGTCTTCCAATCCAGACCCGCGCCGAGGCTGGCAGCCTTCTCCATGAGGGGATCGAACAGGTGATGGACTAGCACCCGAGCGCCGTCGATGCCGTGGGTCAGATAGCAGGCACCGATCAGCGCCTCCATGGCATCAGCCAGGATCGAGGACTTGTCGTCACCACCGGTGGCGATCTCGCCACGCCCCAGATGCATCAAGGCGCCGACCTCAAGACCGCGCGCCACATCAGCCAAAGCCCGTGCGTTCACGACGGCGGCGCGAAGCTTCGCGAGCTCGCCCTCACTCATGTCGGGATGGGTCGCATAAAGATGCTCGGTGACTACGACACCCAGCACCGAGTCGCCCAGGAACTCCAGCCGTTCGTTGGTCGGCAGGCCGCCGTTCTCGTACGCAAACGAGCGGTGGGTCCGGGCAAGCTCGAAAAGCTGGGGATCCATGGGGATCCCCAGCTCCGAGCACAAGCGCTCAACATGACTCGGGGTGGACGCATCCTCCGCCGAATCGGGCTGAGCGGTTGAGTGGGTCAGGACTCGACGACCTGACGGCGAGCAGCACGCGGGCCATACTGACCGCAGGCGGGGCATGCGGTGTGGGGCAGGTGCTTCTCACGGCAGGTCGGGTTGACGCAGGTCACCAGGGTCGGCGCCGAGGTCTTCCACTGCGAGCGGCGGTGACGGGTGTTGCTGCGCGACATCTTCCGCTTGGGAACGGCCACGGTTATCTCCTAGTGAACAAGCACCGTCCGGCGGCCGGCTGGGTGCCGGACGGTCGGTGCGCTGATGGTGGGTTCAGTTGTCCTGCTCGCTCTGCCAGGCAGCCAGATCGCCCCAGCGAGGATCGATCCGTTCGCCATGACTGTGGTCGGGATCCTTGTTGAGGTTGGCGCCACAGGTCTGGCACAACCCCGCACAATCCTCCCGGCACACCGGCATGAACGGCAGTTCGAGCACCACCTCGTCACGAACCAGCGGCTCCAGGTCGATCAACTCGCCCACGATCCGACTGGCCTCGACATCGTCGGGTTCAGCTCCGGG
>JAUNUL010000350.1 GCA_030538175.1 Propionibacteriaceae bacterium
CGATCGTGGCGACCGCTGCCCAAGGGCCGATCGTTGTCAACGCAACGAGGGCGACGAGGATCATGGACAGGTTTGATCCGACCAGGGGAATGAAGGCGAACAGTGCCACCATCACGGCCAGGGCGAGCGCATAGTTGGTCAACCCGATGATGAGCATGAACACGAAGCTGCAGGTGCCTGAGGTCGTCACCACCAGGAACATCCCGCTCAGGTAGCCGCCGATGCGCTGGAACATCTCGTTCGCCAGATATTGCACCCGGGGTCGCCGGCTGGCCGGGGCGAGGCGATAGATCGCTTCCTTGATGGCCGGCAGGGTGGCCAGAAAATAGAGGGTGAGGACCGTGGTGACGATGAGGGAGAACAGGGCACTGGCCACGATGCGACCGGCGCCCAGCAAGCCACCGAAGACGCTGTTGATCAGCCCTTGACTGGTGAAGAAGTCGGTTGCCCATTGGATCACGCCGTATTGGCGGTCCAGCTCAGCGATCTGGGGGTTGTCCCGCAACTGCACCAGCAGGTCTGGGGCGGTGGTGATGAGTTGGGTGACCTGGACGGTGAACACCGGCACGACAGCCCAGCCGGCCAGGGCGACGGCGATGATCGCGGTCAGTGCGACCAAGGCCACGCTGAGCCCTCGCCGCAGGCCACGGCGGTTGAGTGACTCCACGGCCGGATTGAGGCCGAGCGCGATGAACAGCGACAGGACGACCAGCACCAGGATCGGTTCGATCGTGCCCAGGATCGAGACCAGCGTGATAGCCACCATCGCCCCGAGCGCGCCGAAAAACCCGATCGCAAACGGTGACATCCGGGCGATGGCGAAATGCGCCGCGATCGATGGGGGCGTGACGATCGGCACCTCGGGTGCGGTGCTCGGCTCCTGGGTGGGTGGTGGATCGTTGGGGTGTTTGCCGGTGACAACCCGCCGGAGACCGCGCATCGCGCGAGTCCGAAGTGCGCGCGGGGAGGGATCCTGACGGACCGCCTCCACGCGCTCGACCTCGGGTGTGGGGTCCTCCGCCGGCGGGGGTGGTGAGCTCTCGCTCATCGCGGCTTGGTCGCCCCCTGCGGCGTGGCATTCGGCTTGTTGCTCGGCTGGCCCGTGGCGCCGGGCTTGTCAGCGGCCGATTTCTGCGGTGACGCCTTGTCTGCCGCTGCCTTGTCAGCGCCAGCGGCAGTTGTCGCCTTGTTGGCACCGGGAGACGCTGTGGTGGGCGCAGTGGCCTTGGCTGGAGCTGCTGTTGCTGCAGCCCGATCCTTCTGGTTCTCGGCAGCAAGCGCTGCCGGACGGATCATGGTCATGTCCTGTTGGGCTTCGGCAGCAGACGCCTCTTGGGCGGCCAACTCCATGCGCTGTTCGAGCGGAATCGTGTCCGGGAAGTCGGCTGCCGTCTGGGTGGCCAGAGCGCTGAGGCTGTTCAACTGGGCGAGAATCGCCTGCTTGCGACGCGTGAGGCGTTCGTTCTCCCGGTTGAGCTCCTGCCCCCGGAAGGCCGCCTGCTGCTCGGCGCGCTGCAAAATCTGCGCGGCTTCCTTGCGGGCGTTGGTCACCAGCGCGTCGGCTTCGCGTGATGCATGCATCTTCACACGCTCGGCCTCGGTCAGGGACTCCTGACGGACTCGCGTGGCGTTCTCCATCTCGGTCTCGAGCAGCTTCTGTGCCTGCTCGTGATTGGCCGTCGACTCGGCGAGGAGTTTCTGGCTGGCGGCCGCGGCCTCCTGGTGCTCGGTGGACAGCTTCGTGAGCAGCTGCTCCCGCTCGGACGCCGACTCGGCCCGGACGTTGGCCGCTTCGCGTTCTGCGGTCTGACGGAGCTTGTCCGCCTCGAGGCGGGCGGTTTCGAGGAGGGACTGGGCCTTGCGTTCGGCCTGGGTGCTGAGGGATTGGGCGTGCTGCTTCGCGCCGACCACCAAGCGGTCGCCCTCCTCGCGGGCGAGGGCAACCTGTTCACCGACCTGGCGTTCGAGGTTGGTGCGGAGTTCGCGCAACTCGCCCATGGCGGTCATGCGCACATCTTCACCGTCGCGGTCGGCCTGTTCCCGGATGAAGCCAGCCTGGCGGCGGGCTTCCTCAAGAATCTGCTCTGCTTCCTCGGTTGCCTGATCGGTGATCTCCCGGGCCTGGGCGCGGGCGGCACCCAACATCTCGGTGGCATAGCCCCCGAGGTGGTTGAAGTCGGTGTCCTGGACGCGGTGCTCCGGACGATTGACCGCCTGATGCAGTTCCTGTTGGAGTCGTGCGACCTGTTCGCGCAGGCGAGCCCGCTGGCCCTCGAGGCTCAGGACATAGTCATCCACCGCCTGGCGGTCATAACCACGAAGAGCGCTGGGGAAGTTGCCGGCTGCGCTCGCCGTTTCGTCGAAAAGGCTCAGACCTGGATCCTCGGTCACATTGTTCTCCCTCACGAGTGGATGCCGTCGGCAACATTACCGGCCCGGCCTGCGTCATCCGGGCTATGCCACGCTCGGGTTGTTCCTTGATATCCGGTCAGTGCCCCGGGCCCGGCTCGACCAACTCCAGAAGGATGCCGCCGGTGTCCTTGGGGTGGGCGAAGTTGATCCGCGAGCCCGCCGTGCCCGTGCGCGGGGTGTCATAGAGCAGGCGTACGCCGCGTTCCCGCAGCGTCGCGCAGACCGCATCGATGTCGCTCACCCGGTACGCCAACTGCTGCAGGCCGGGACCGCTGCGGTCCAGGAACTTTCCGATCGCCGAATCGGGGCGCAGCGGTGCAAGCAGCTGGATCTGGGCGCTCTCCGGGCCCTGGGCGCCGGTGCCGAGCATGGCCTCCTCGACGCCCTGTTCTTCATTGGTTTCCCGGTGCAGCACCCGCCAGCCGAGAACGTCGGTGTGGAAGCGGATTGCTTCGTCGAGATCCGGCACGGCCAGTCCGACATGGTCCACGCAGAGGAAGAGGTGGTCGGGCAGAGATGTTGGGGTTTCCATGGGTCCAGACTTTCACAGGGCCTGGGGCTAGGGTGTGCGAACACCGAGTCAGGGAGGACCCGTGCGATGGCGCTGACGATCTTCCCGGGCGCCGACCCGCAGGCGCTCGTCGACGCGGCCCGCTCCGGACAGGTGCGGGCCATTGCCCGGCTGATCAGCCTGGTGGAAAACAACTCACC
>JAUNUL010000351.1 GCA_030538175.1 Propionibacteriaceae bacterium
TGGATGGCGGTGGAGACCTCGTTGTAATAGGGGGTCTGCGGGCGCGGTTTGGCCATGTCCAGGGACTCCCGGATGAGCGGCGCCATCGGGAATTTCTCACGGACCGCCGGATCATCGAAGGCTGCCTTCTTGGCCGGCGGGTTGCCGTTGCTTTCGAAGTAGTACGCCTGGTTCGGCACCGAGGCGATGCAGGTGATCGCTTCGTACGCCAGGTCCGGGTTCTTGCTGTCGGCGCCGACGCCGAGCATGATGCCGCCCAGCGGAGGTGTGGACGGCTTGTCAGCGGTCATCCGCGGATAGAGCGCGGCACCGATGTCGTCGAGCAGCTCGGGTTTGTCGCCCTGGGTGGCGGGCCAGATGAACGGCCAGTTGACCATGAATGAGCCCTTGTCTCCCTGGAAGAGGGCCATGGATGCGCCCTCGTCGGCCGTCGCCAGACCTGGGCCGCCGAGGCCCTCCCTGCCGATCGTGCCGATCACGCGGGCAGCTTCTTTGCCGGCGGGGGAGTCGAGGCCGAGCTCGACCTCGTCCTTGCCGGCGCCCGGGTTGCTGATGATGGAGGTCCCTTGGGATTCATAGAGCGCGTTCACCCAGACGGTCATGGATTCGCTGCGTACGCCCTGCACACCGAGTTGCTTGTTCTGCGACTTGGCGGCCTCCATGATCTGGTCCCAGGTGACGGGTTGGGTCATGTCGAGGCCCGCTGCTTGGGCGACGGACTTGCGATACCAGAGCAGCTGGGTGTTGGCCCAGAAGGGGACCGCGACGACCTGGTCCTTCCACGTGGCGCCGGCCAGGGCGCCGTCGACGACGTCGCTGGTGGTGGCGTCGATGACGTTCTGGGGCACGGGGGCCAGGAATCCCGGTTCTGCCAATTCGGGCACGAACGGGGGGTCGAGGCTCATGATGTCCATCGACGAGTCGCCGGCCGCCAGACGGCGGGCGAGCTGTTCCCGCTGCGACGAGGCGTCACGGGGGAGCAGGGACGTGGTGATGCGATATTTCCCGCCCGATGCTTCGGTGCAGCGTTGGGCGATGGTCGCCTGTCCGCCGTCGTCGGGATTGATATACCAGGTCAACGTCGGGGCGCCACCGTCATCGCTCGCGCAGCCGCTCAACGCAGCGACTGACAGGAACGCGGCAGCGAGGAGACCCGCCCCGGCCCGGCGTCTTGACCTGCTTCGGTCACGCTCAGGGTGCATGGTTCGACTCACTTCCTTGTGATCCTATGCGGGGAAAGCTATCCCCTAATCGACAAGGTGGAGCGTTTGGGTGCCCTGAAAGCGCGGCATCGCAACGTCATCGTGACGTGCGGGGGAGAGCGCAACGTCATCGTGACGTGCAGAGAAGGGATCGAGGCTCCGCGCCGGGTCTGTCCGGCGCGGGCTCGTTGCTGAAGGTCAGGCCACGCGGGCGAGCTGGCGGTGGGCGAGGATGGCCTCCTCATAGTGACCGATGAGCTGGTCGACCGTCTTGGCCCACGTGCGGTGCTCGACCGCTTCCCGGGCCTTGCGGCCGAATTCGGCCCGCTTGAAGTCATCACCCAGCAGGTCACGCACGTGACCGCGCATGCCGGCCAGGTCACCCGGGGCATAGAGCCACCCGGTGTGGGAGGCGTCGATCAGGTCGATGGGGCCGCCGCGGGCCGGGGCGATCGGCGGCACACCGGAGGCCTGGGCCTCCTGGATGCTCTGGCAGAACGTCTCCAGCTCACCGGGGGCGACGAAGAGATCCATCGAGGCCAGCATCCGCGGCAGGTCGTCGCCGGTCAGCTGTCCCACGAAGACCGCGTGCGGCAGGATCTGGCGCAACTCATCGGCCTTGGGGCCCTTGCCGATGATGACCGTGCGGGTGTTCGGCAGATCCGCCAGCACCTCGAGGTCCTCGACCTGCTTCTCCGGCGCGAGGCGCCCGACATAGCCGATCAGCTTCTCGCCGTTGGGGGCGAGTTCCCGGCGCAACTCCTCGTCGCGCTTGCCCGGATGGAAACGGGTCGAATCGACACCCCGTCCCCACAGGCCGACCCGGCGTACGCCAGCCGACAGCAACTGCTGGCGCGCATAGGTCGACGGGGCGAGCGTCATCGTCGCCAACTCGTGCACGGTCCGGAACCACTTCCACAGCAGCGGCTCGACCGCAGGCAGGCCATAGCGGGAGGCATAGGACGGCACATCGGTCTGATAGATCGCGACGCTCGGCAGCCCGAGGCGCTGACAGGCCAGCGCGGCCTGGTGTCCCATCCCGATCGGCGCCGCCAGGTGCACGACATCGGGGCGGAAGTCGGTGAACAGGCGCTCGAAACGCCACTGGGGAGTCGTCGCCACCCGCACCTCGGCATAACCCGGCAGGGACATCGACAGGACGCCCGTGACCGGGAACCCCGCATACTCCTCCGGCAACCCTGCGGTCGCCGGAGCGATAACCATGGCTTCGTGGCCGGAGGTGTTCGAGGATCCGCATCACTGAATGCGTGACCCCGTTGACCTGGGGGAGGAATGACTCTGTGACAATCGCTACCCGCACCCATCCAAAGTAACCGGCGCCGAAAGGCCTGCCGGGGTCACCGTGCCGACCTGCAACTTAACGAGGGGTGAACGTTCGGGCCCGAAAACACCCCTGCCGTTGCAGATACCGTCACGTGGCACGGATTTCTGTCACCTTCGGGCGCACTGGTAACATTTGTGGGTCGCCCAGTGCGACACCCCGCTGCGCAGTGCAGTGCGGGACGTTGGGTCAGCCCGGTCGCGACCGGGGACCCAGGGGATCGTCTCCCAAGCCCACCACACTCAAGGCGTTGATCGCCGAACCGAACTCCCGTGCGGAAACACGCACGGGCCGGTTCCCCGGGCTCGGCCGCTGACGTATTCCTGCAGCGGGCCGAAGGGTCCAGAAGATGGTGAAGACGTGTCCAAACGACCCGTGACCAAGATCAGAGGCAAGGCAAAGAGTTTCAAGTCCGACGGTACGCCCAAGAAGCGCTGGACGTCGGCCGAGCGTGCGGCGAAGGGGTTGGCGCCCCGCAAGTCCGGTGGGCGCCCCCGCAGCGAGCGCGAGGATCGTCGGGATTTCCGCGATGAGCGACGTGACGAACGCCGGGATTTCCGGGGGGAGCGCAGCGAAC
>JAUNUL010000001.1:0-4486 GCA_030538175.1 Propionibacteriaceae bacterium
CGTCCTCACCGGGCCGCATCAACCCGGACGCGAACAACCGACCCTGGTCGGTGACCAGCGAGACATGCATCGGCACGCGCACATCCCAGGACAGATAGCGCCATTCCTTCTCATAGGTGGTGCCGGGATCCCTCGACCAAGCCCACACCAGATTCCGGTTGTCCGGGTCGCGCCACTCCAGGGCCACCTCCTCACCGACCACGATGGCGTTCTCAAGCGTCGCCTTGGCCGTCGGGGCGACCAGCGCCCGTGGTGAGTCCGCCGCGCCGAAAAGCGTGCCAGCGAGGAACAGCTCCGGCCACGACATCTCCACGTCAGGACCGAACGAATAGAACTGGTTGCGCTGCTGCCGGGCCAGTTTCGCGGCCTCTGCGGCGTACGCCTCCTCGACCTCGGGCCAGGTCAGCTCTGCCAGTGTGCCGAACCGCAGGTTGTCCGCCAGCAACTGGGGACCATCGATCTGGTCGCGGACCTGAGCCAACCCGGCCCGGATCTCCGGTTCGTCCACCTCGGCCACGGGGGCGAGCAGGGAATTCCAGACGCGGGCCAGAGTCCCCAACGACAGGGGCCGGACTGCGGTGTCCTTGACGGCCTGCGCGATGCGCGCCAGCACCATCGGGCGGGTGCCGGCAGCCTGGCTGAGCGCAGCGCCGTGCTCGGAATAGGCGTTGTCGAAGCCCTGGGCGAAGGCCTCGGCGAACTCCTGCAGCCCCGCCAGATGGGCCAGATCTCCGCGCTCGGCCTGGTCACCCCAGTCGCGCAGGTTGATCTGTGTCCACCCGTTCTTGTCGCCCTCCAACGCCAACGGCAGGCCGAGGGCGGCGAACTTGTCGAGGGTGTCCGCCGGGACCATGGCCAAGCGTGTGCGCGACAGGACGACCGGTTCACCACTCGCGATCAGCGCTGGGGCGAGCTCCTCAGCCAATTCCATCAGGCGCGGCGTCGGCGCGCCCTGCCGATTCCAGGCACCGAACGTCTGCAGCCATGTCACCATGCGCCGGAAGAAGGCGACGTCGTTGGTCGCGATGACCCGGCCGAGGGCACCCCAGGCCTCCAGCCGTTCCAGCCATTCGTCCAGCCCGAACGCGTCCGGTGTCAGGGACAGTTCGCGCGCCCGGATGTCCGCATCGTCGGCGGTCAGCTGGGTGATGGCCTTGTCGTAGGCCTTCCAGAAGTGCGTCCCGGCCTTGTTGATCACCGGTGTCTGCAGCAGGTCCGCCGCGACCCGGCGGTCCTCGGTGGCCGCATCCAGCCCAGCCGCCTTCGCGAGCTTGCGCAGGTCCTTGGCCATGTTGGCGTACGGCTCCAGGCCGCCGCGGACACGCTCGATCGACAGGGTCCGGAAATCCGCGTAGGCCTGCGCGGGATCTGTCAGCTGCCCCAGGCGGGTCGCCTCGGCGGTGAGCTCCTTGACGGGCAGGGCGCCGGCGTACGCGAACTCCAGGAACACCTCCGCATGCCGCTCCGGGTCAATCGGCAGGTTGTGGCGGCGCTCGGTCTCGCGGGCCTTGGCGAACATCTGCGCCGCATAGGTCGGGTTGTCGAACCGGCGGAAGATGCGCCCGGCCTCTTCCAACAGGGTCGGCAGGAAGTGGGGTGCGGTCGCGTCGAGGATCCGCACGAGGTCGTCGACCTGGTCCTTGGCGAAGCCCGGCTTGCTGCGGGCCGTCCGCGCCATCCGCTCGAGGTCGGCGACGATGTTGAGCGCGTGGTGGGCGTTGGCCGGGTCGTGGATGATCGGCCAGGCCGGGAACCCGATGGCACGTCGACGGGTGTGCCCGACGTTGGTACGCGGGCCCGGCGCGAACCCGGTCACCTCCAGGCTCAGCTCTTCTGCCCGGACCAGCGGCTCAGCAGTCAGTCGGACGACCGTGCGGCCGGGTAGCGCCGGGTGGGACCACTGGGTGGCCACCATCGGGACGGACGTGTCGGCGGGTTCGCCGGTGACCGCGCCGAGGTCGAGGAGTTGCCGGACGGCGGTGGCGTCGGTGGTCACTGGTCCTCCTCCGACTTCTCGATCGTGCGGCCGGCGTGGATATGGCGGGCCATGCGGACGCCTTCGCTCCACGCAACCGGGCCGACGTCGGACAGTGGCAACGCAGTGCCGTCGGCGATCCAACTCAGCTCGCCGGTCCAGGTCTCCCAGTCCGGGGCCTCGGCCCCGATCCAATAGGACGCCTCGACCAGGCGGTCGTTCTCATGGACGCGGGCGACGGCGTACCCGCCCTTGATCGCGAACCCTGCCGAACTTGCCCGGCCGGCGGCGAAACGCAGCTGTTCGAAGCGGGCATCGGCCCAGTCGTTCAGGCCGGTCGAGGTCGGGTTGGGCAGGGGATCGGGCTTGCGGAACACCTCGCGGTGGAGCTGGTTGAACGACTGCTCGATGCCGAGTTCGGCGGCGAACTCGCGCAGATCGTCGAGGTCCTCCAGCAGAGCCGGGTGCGGAATCGTGATCACCTCCGCGTCGATCGTGGCGGACTCGCCGTCCAGGTCGACGACGCCCAACTGGGGCCGACCCGTGGGGGAATCCTCGGCACGCACCGCGTCCCTCAGGAAACCGGCCGTGTCGTCAGTCGCCACCACCAGATCGACGAGCTGCCGTCGCCACGCTTCATCCGGCCAGACCTCGGCGATCACCGTGGTGGGCACGGGCAGCGAACGCAACAGCCATGCCTCGACCTGATCGGCGCACTGTTTCTCGTGACCGACGAGCCAACCCAACAGGGCATCGAGCTGGGCGTACGTCTCTGTCTTTTTCACCGCCGCCGGCACCGATTTGAGGTCCTTGCCCTTTGCGTTGCGGGCCTTGATCTGGGAGCTGGTGGGGCCGACTTCGATCGCGAGCTGGTAGCCGTTTTCGGCGGTGAGCCACTGCAGGTCGTTCTCAGGTGTCACCCCGGAAACGCTAGCCCAGTGAGAGTCCAGGTGGGGGTCGGGTGTTCAGCTGACTCTCAGCGAGCTGGTTGGGGTCGCACGAGGCAGCCACTGCCTTGGACGCTGGTGGTGATCAGGTGTGTGAGCTGTTCAGAGTCGGGGACGCACCAACAGCTGGACCATGATCCCAGTGGCGAGAATCGTGAGGGCGACCACCCAAGCCGTCGGTGTCGAGGTGCCATCCACCAACCAGGCCCACGGCTGGGCTGCGAGCGGATCCTGGCTGCTGCCAGCGCCGAGGGTGCCTGCGACAAGAAAATAGGCCGCAGGCAGGACACTGCCCCAACGCAGGCGGGCTGCGAGGAGCCCGAAGCCGACCATGCCGAGCAGGCCCCTGACGCCGATGGCGTTTCCGGCGCTGACACCACAGGCAGTGGCCAACAGCAGGATGCCGCCGACGACGACCAGAGCGCGGGCGGCGTTTCGGCGCACGCTCGTGAACTCCGGCAGATGCTGACGCACCATCGGAATCACCAGTGTGGCCGTTGCTGTGGCGGCCACAGCCGAAAGCAGGACCGGGTGGAAGCTCCCTCCGAGGGTAGGCACCGAGAGGAACACATTGCCGCCCAGGCAGGCAGCCAGCGCCGCGAAGAACAGGGCTGGGGCGAGCAGGTGCAGGCGGCGGCTGCGGAACCACAGGAGATCACCCCGGTGATCGCGAGAGGCCAACCCTGCTGGCGTGGTCTGCGGGGTCATGCGGCAGGACCGATCGTGCAGTCGTCCGTGGCGACGGATTGATCAAGGCGACGGAGGTTCTCGGTGAACCATGCGCTCTGCTCGGCGATGGGACGTCGACGTTGATCCTGAGCGTCAAGCAGGATGTCCGACTGGAAATTGGTCTGGAGGCGTTCATCCTCCAGTCCGATGGTCAGCCCCACCCAGGCTGCCAGGATCTCGGCCTGTTCACCCATGCGCCACTCCTGTGTCTGGGAACAGCGAGGAGCCTCGCGAAGGACGAGCCCCAAGGTCGCGTTCCACAGCATGAGTTCAGGCTGGGAGTGTGCCGAGATCAGCCACGACGCACCCACGCCCTCACTGGCAACGGGTGGCGGGTTCACACCAACGCACCGGAGTTGTTGGGTCACGATGGCGAAAGCCACCGCTGCCCCGGGCCGCAGTGCTTCGCTCTCCGGCCAAAGACAGACTTCTGGACCAGACGCTCCGAGCGAGGTCGGGCGACAGGACAACAGTGCGGCCGCCCGGGGCTGCTGGGGGAAGGATTCAAGGTGGGCAACGACGGGGGACAGGATCAGCCCGCCTGTTGCCATGGCCCCGACCGCAGCGATGGCGGGGAGGGTTCGCGTGAACCTCGAGTGGTCGGGGAGGCATAGGACAGCCAGGACTGCAGCGGTGATCAGTGACCACCACAGGATCGGTGCAACCACGGCCGGCAAGGCAGGCTCACTGGACAGGAAACAGCAATCCAGGTGGAACCCGACGATGTGGCGCAGTGCGAAGGGCGACAGGGAACTCGGGAGCGCCAGAATGAGATAGGCGCCCAATAGCGCGGCGGGGGAGCCCAGGACCGGCGAGAGGAATCGGCCCAAGCTCA